>CBHXZU010000320.1:0-7007 GCA_966125105.1 uncultured Prosthecobacter sp. | reverse complement strand
GCACGCCGGCCGCACGCCGGCCGCACGCCGGCCGCACGCCGGCCGCACGCCGGCCACACGCCGGCCACACGCCGGCCACACGCCGACCACACGCCGACCACACGCCAACCACACGCCAACCACACGCCAACCACACGCCAACCACACGCCAACCACACGCCAACCACACCCCGACCATACGCCAACCATACGCCAACCATACGCCACCGACCATACGCCGAAGGCGTTTCATCATCCAGCCTAGGGTTGCGCGAGGCACGAGTGCTACCCTAGGTCCCTGGCCATTGGATCTACCCCCGAAGTGGGGTTGAATAGACTGCGGCTTCCAGAGTAATCCCATTCGTGCCTCAATCCCTCGCGAAGGTTCTCCTGCATGTCGTATTCTCCACCAAGGACAGAACTCCGTTCTTCCAGGACAAAACATTTCGCTCGGAGATCCATCGCTATCTCGCGGGCATCCTCGCGAATCTTGACTGTCAGCCGTTGATTGTCGGCGGGGTGGAGGATCACGTGCACACCCTTTTTATTCTGTCCCGCACAGAAACGATGGCGGAGGTGATCAAAGAATGGAAACGCGCCTCATCCATCTGGATTAAGCAAAAGAATCCAGAACTCGATTCTTTCGCATGGCAGCGCGGCTACGGTGTTTTCTCGATTGGTTATTCTCAGGTGGACGCAGTTCGCGCGTATATCGCGGGACAAGAGGAGCACCATCGGAAACAGTCGTTTCAGGATGAGTATCGGGAACTTCTCCGCCGATACCACGTCGACTACGATGAACGCTACGTTTGGGATTGAGTGCGTTCCTATTGAACCCTTTCAGGGTTCATACGTGACCTCGCGGACCTAGGGTAGCGCTCGTCCCTCGCGCAACCCTAGGCTGGATGATGGAACGCCTTCGGCGTAGCGGCGGCGGCGGCCCCATTCCGCGCGCGAGTAACCGCATGCGGGGCTTTCGACGTTGCGGCCATTCCTTTTGTCGAGCAGGACTGGCTTTAGAGCCTGTTCGGCAGTTTCACCGTGCTTGCAGCAGGCCCGCTCCGCGACGGACTACTCGGGACGGGGTGAATCGTTCAGCCTAGGGTTGGGGGGCGATAGCGAGCCTATCCTAGATAAAGGCGAGATCATCTACCGCAAAGCGGTTGAATCACCCATGTGCCACGGTTCATTCAACTCGACTTCCGGGGCAACTCCGTTCCCAGAACTACGTCGGCGAATCCGGCGGGCGGGAGTCGATTCGAAGACGGCCGTAGAGCGCGGTGTCGTGCCGGGTGCCGTCTTCCATCGGCCAGGCCTCGCGCAGGTGCCCTTCGAGAACGAATTGATTTCGCTCCAGAACTCGACGCATCGCCACGTTGTCGAATCGAGTCGCGGCCTCAATGCGGTGAAGTTTTGGGTATTCGGAGAATAGCATTTCGATCATCCACGCCACCGTCGCGGATCCGATTCCGGATCCGCGGACTGGTTCGGAGATTCGGAGGTCAAACTGAACGCTGCCACGGTCGACGTCTTCCAGGTCGAATACTCTCAGGACTCCCACAGGCAAATCCCCATATCTGATCCAAAAGGCGCGCGCTTGATCTCGTGGCCCGAGCTTAACCCGTCGCGCTTCTTCCAAGGTAAGGTTCGCGCGTCCGTGGAACGGCCAACGATTTCCGGCGAGGAAGACCGCGACCTTATCAGTATCAGGCGAACGCGTGATTTCCGTAAACGAAACTTCGGAAGAATCGGGCATCAAATGTTTTTAGATGAGTTTCGCCTCAGCCATTCAACGAGGAACGCAATTTCCTCGTCAGAGATATCAAAGGGCGGGCTGAAGCTCAGCACGTTGCTCGTCGGGGAGTCCGCGAGAATGAGGAGGCCGTCTTTTAGCGCTTGCTGCACGAGCGCGATGGCGCCGTCGGTATCGGGATCGCCATTTGGAAGAACGAGCTCCACGCCAATCATCAGACCGACGCCGCGGATATTGCCGATTCGAGACGAATCGATGGAGCGCAGCCCTTCCTTCAGCTTGGCGCCGCGTTCGCGGACTTGCTTTGCCACCGCCGGATCCCGGTGAATCTCCAGCGAGGCAATCGCCATCGCGCAGCCGACGGGGTTTCCAAGGAAGGTGCTCGTGTGAAGCGCTTCGCCACCAGATGCAGGCCAGGCGTCCATGATATCCCCGCGGCCGACGCAGGCGCTCATGGGAAAACCGCCGGTCAGGGCTTTGCCAAGGCAGATGATGTCGGGAACGACGCCCGAGTGTTCGCAGGCAAAAAGCGCGCCGGTTCGGTTCAAGCCGGTGAAGATTTCATCGGCAATCAGGAGTACCTTGTGCGTGTCGCAGACCTCCCGAAGAATGCGCAGGAAGTCCCGCGGCGGAACGACGCAGCCACCGCGCCCTTGCATCGGTTCGACGAGAATGGCGCCGACTGCGCGGCTGCGGACGGCGTTTTCAATTTCGTCCCGCAACTTGGTGAGGCAAGTCGTCGAGCAGTTTGGAAAGTCGCGCCCTTCCAGGCGGAAGCACTCCCGCGCGCCGTAAGGGCAACGATAACAAGCGGGGTAGGGGAGCAGCGTCGCGAAGTCCTTGAGCTGCGGCCGGAATGGCTCGCGAAAAAAAGGAATACCGCCAGTAGCCAATGCGCCAAAACCGAGTCCATGATACCCCCCGGTAAAGGCAATCACGCCCGGCTTTCCCGAATGGAGCAGAGAAGTTTTTAGCGCAGCCTCGACGGCCTCGAAACCCGAATTACCCAAAATGACTTTTCCACTGCCCATGCCCCATCGCTCGAAAGTGATGGCGGAGAGCGCCGCGCACAGGCGGGCTTTTGCCGCAGCGGGGTGGACGTCCCCCATCACATGCAGCAGCTGGCCTGATTGTTCCTGCGCCGCCTTCACGATCTCCTCACGGCCGTGGCCCAGGCTCGCCACGCCGAAGGCCGACGTGCAGTCCAGGAATCGATTTCCGTCGGCATCCCACACGTTCGTGCCGCTGGCGCGTTCCCAGAAGATTGGCCATTCCTGCGCGATAAACGTCACGTTTCGCGACTCGTGTTTTCGCAATTCCCCGGCCAGTTCGAGTGAGCGCGGGCCGGGGATGCGGGTGATCAATTCCGGTAACACGCCACGGTGCTTGGCGCGCGAAAAAAGGAGAAGCGAGCGCGAATCATGCGCGCTCCAAGGGAAAACGCGCTTGCCACCCTCGGGCTTGCATCTACTTTGCCGATCCCATTCCTACTTCATGGCAATCGAATGACGCTCGGAAACCTTCTCTCGGCTGACGCAATTCTCCCAGAGATGCAGGCGACGGAACGCTACGCTGCAATCGCGGAGCTTGTCGCACTCCTTGTCGAGCGTGGCCAAATCGGCCCCGATGATCGGGAGACGGTCCTCACGGCGCTGCGCGCTCGCGAAGAGACCATGAGCACGGGCATTGGATTTGGAATCGCGATTCCCCACGCCAGCAGCGACCGGGTGTCGAAAGTGGTCGCGGCGTTTGGCCGGAGCTCGCAGGGGATCGAGTTCGAGGCGCTGGATAATGCGCCGGTGCGATTCGTGGTTCTCTTTGTCGTTCCGAAGGATCAGTTTCAGACGCATCTCCGGACGCTCGCGGCGATCGCGAAGTTTTTGAATGACCGCGCGGTGCGTGAGCGGCTCGGTGCCGCCACGAGCGCGGAGGAGATCCTCCAGATCTTCGAGCGAAGCGGCTCGACCCCGGCCAAAGCCTGATCCCAGGCAAAACCCACGCCGGTTTTTAGCTCGCCGTCAGGCTGACGGTAGCCAACCCATTTCTATTTCATGCAGACCATCCAAGCGATCCTTGAATCCCGGCTCCAGGCAGCCGTGGGCGACAGTGGCGGCGTGCCGGTGACGGTGCAGTCGGCTGCGGATACGCGTTTCGGCGACTACCAAACGAACGTCGCCATGCAGCTTGCTAAGCTGCGGAAGGCCAACCCGCGAGCGATTGCGCAGGAGATCATCGGGCGGCTGGAAGTCGCGGACATTTCAGAGACCCCGGAGATTGCGGGCGCGGGATTCATCAATTTCCGGATCAAGAAGGAGGCGTGGACTGCGCAGTTTACGAGGCTGGCGGCGGACCCTCGCTTGGGCGTTCCGGAAATCGCGCTGCGCCGGATGGTGATCGACTTCTCATCGCCGAACGTCGCGAAGCCGATGCACGTCGGCCACATTCGCAGCACGATCCTCGGCGAGGCGCTGGCGCGAGTTGGACGGTTTGTCGGCCACACCGTAATCACCGATAATCACATTGGCGATTGGGGCACGCAGTTTGGCATCCTCTGTCTCGCTTGGAAGACCATCCTCGACAAGGACGCGCTCCAGCGCGACCCAATCGCCGAACTCGAGCGCATCTACAAAGCGCAAAATGAGAAATGCAAATCCGACCCCGTGGCACTCGATGCCGCTCGGGCGGAGTTGGTGAAACTGCAGGCGGGCGACGAGGAAAACCTCGGCATTTGGAAAGAAATGCTCCGCCTTTCACAGGATCAGTTCGATTCGATCTACTCGCGGCTCGATATCCATTTTGATCACACGCTCGGCGAGAGCTTCTACAATCCCTGGCTCAAGGATGTCGTGGCAGACCTGAAGGCGAAGGGAATTGCGCAAGAGAGTGAAGGTGCACTCTGCGTTTTCAGCGACGGGTCGGTGCCGGAGAAGGAAGACCCGTTTCTTATCAAGGACGCGGAGGGCTGGAAACCGGCGCCCGCGCTTGTGCAAAAAGCGGACGGTGCTTCAAACTACACCACAACGGACCTGGCCACGCTGGCGTACCGTCAGCGGGAGTTTGCGCCGGACGAAATCATTTACGTCACCGACGGACGGCAGCAGCTGCACTTCCGGCAGTTGTTCGCGATCTGGCGCCGCTGGCAGCCTGAGCAGAAAGCGCGGCTCGCGCACGTGTGGTTTGGCAGCATTCTTGGTGAGGACGGGAAACCGTTTAAGACCCGCAGCGGCGATACCGTGAAGTTGTCCGACCTGCTGGATGAAGCCGAGGAGCGGGCATTGGCGGTGGTAAATGAAAAGAATCCAACGCTGCCCGAGGAAGAGCGCCGCGAAATTGCAACAGTGATCGGCCTCGGAGCTGTGAAGTATGCGGATCTGCAGGCGAACCGGCAGAGCGACTACGTCTTCAGCTGGGAGCGCATGTTGAGCTTCCAGGGCAACACTGCGCCGTATCTGCAGAATGCTTACGTGCGCATTCGCTCGATTTTCCGGAAGGCGACGGAGCTGGGGATTACAGCCAACGATGGCGCGCCGGTATTTACGGAAGAGGCGGAGTTCACGCTGGTCAAGAAATTGGCGCAGTTCGGCGAAGTGCTGCCGTCGGTGCTCGATGACTACCGGCCGAATATTCTCTGCAACTACCTCTTCGAATTGGCGAACACCTACCACGCCTTCTACGAAGGGTGCCCCGTGGTGAAGGCGGAGGAACCGGCGCGAAGCAGCCGGCTGAAGCTCTCCGAGACCACCGCCAAGGTGCTCGCGCAGGGATTGGCGCTGCTTGGGATTCGCGTGCCGGAACGAATGTAGCGCCGGAGAAAAACTGGGAACGAAAGCCGGCTGACTTCTGGGCGCCATTGCATCGGCCGGCCGAAGGCCCAATCACATACCCAGCCCAGCAACTGCAATTTGTAAGTGAGACAATCAATTCTTGGGCTGGTCGGCCGTTGCATCGCGTTCGCGTTGCCGCGGCGGGCCAACGGCCTAACAACACGCCAGCCTTGGGCAGAGCGAGGAACGCAGCGCCGCCCTGGGTATGCCGATAAAACCTGCAGAGCCCCGAAGGTGGCGATACAACAGCGCAGTATTGGAATCCATCGAATGAGTTTTGCCTCGCTTTGGTCAAGTTTCGCGCCGTCAGCGTCTCAATCTTGATACCTGCGAGGCGGTCTCGAAGACTTGCGAGTCAATTTTGGAGACCTGCGAGTCAATTTTGGAGACCTGCGAGTCAGTTTTGGAGACCTGCGAGTCAGTTTTGAGAAGCCGCGAGGACGTTTGGAGGACCTGCGAGGATGTTTGGAGGACCTGCGAGGACGTTTGGAGGACCTGCGAGGACGTTTGGGAGACCCGCGAGGACGTTCGGGAGAGCTGCGAGTCTGGGTTGCGGACGCGTTTATCCAGAAAGGCAAGTAGCAGGGAGCCGGGCCTTTACAGGGTAAATAATCCACTCTGCACCTCAGTGCCGCGTTCGGCTTTGGAACTATAGGACGGCCTTGCGCGCTTCGATAAAGGCGGCAATCGCAAATTTGAGATCTTCGCGGGTGTGCGCGGCGGAGATCTGCGTGCGGATGCGTGCTTTGCCTTGCGGGACGACCGGGTAGCTGAAGCCGACGACATAGACGCCGCGTTCCAGCATGGCTTCGGCGAATCGCCCGGCGAGGGCTGCATCGCCAATCATTACCGGCGCAATCGGATGTTCACCGGGGAGAATGTTGAATCCGTTCGCCGTCATTGCCTCCCGGAAAAACCGTGTGTTTTCCTCGAGTCGATCGCGCAGCGCCGTGGATTCGCGGAGCATTTCCAACACGTGGATCGTCGTGCCTGCGATCGCGGGAGCGAGCGTGTTGGAGAACAAGTAGGGACGGGAGCGCTGACGCAGGTATTCGATGATGTTCTTCCGTCCGCTGGTATAGCCGCCGCTGGCGCCGCCGAGGGCTTTGCCGAGGGTACCGGTAATGATGTCGACGCGATTCATCACGCCGCAGTGTTCGTGCGTGCCGCGGCCGTGTTTGCCCATGAAGCCGACGGCGTGGGAGTCGTCCACCATCACGAGCGCGTCGTATTTATCGGCGAGATCACACACTCCGGCGAGATTCGCGATGTAGCCGTCCATGGAGAATACGCCATCAGTTGCGATGAGGCGGAAGCGAGCGGACGATGCAGCCTTCAGCTTCTCTTCCAGGTCGGCGAGATCGTTGTTCCGGTAGCGATGCCGCTGCGCCTTGCAGAGGCGGATGCCGTCAATGATCGAGGCGTGGTTTAGCTCGTCCGAGATAACCGCG
>CBHXZU010000319.1:0-7021 GCA_966125105.1 uncultured Prosthecobacter sp. | reverse complement strand
TCTTCGTCTTCGTGCCGCGATCGAGCATCGCGCCGGTGAAGCGCGCGATCATCGCCTTGTCCTGCAACGCTTCGAGCGTTCCGAAGTGCAGCGTGATCGAGGCATTCACCGAATCACCCCGAGTTTCCTTCGGCAGCAACGCGTATTTCATTCCGTTGTCGAACGAACCGCGGGTCACGCGCTTTTCGATGTTCTCCGGCGTCGCGGCGAAGACCTCGCCCTGGGAGATCGGCGGCTTTCCCTTGTAGTTCTTCAGCACCTCGGCGATTCCCGGCGCGGCCGGAACGGTTACGCGGTCTGCGTTGTCCTCGGGGATGAAGAGGCCGATCACGCGGTTGGATGTCTTCAAGTAGGCCGATGCCACGCGGATCACATCCGCTGGAGTGACTTTCTCCAGGCGATCCCGCTCGAGGAAAGCGAGGCGCCAATCGCCTGCGCCGATCGATTCGCTGAGCCGCAGTCCGATCTGGTCGGAGCGCTTTAGGAAAAGCTCGAAGTTTTTCAACATCCGCGTGCGAGCGCGGGTGACCTCCTCCTCGGTGGGCGGATTCTTTTTCAGATCCTCGAGCGTCGCCAGCAACGTGGCTTGGGCCTCTTCGAGCGACTTCTCCTTTCGCACTTCCGCGGAGATTTGGAGCATGCCCGCTTCGGCGAAACCGGATGCGCTGGCCGAGACTGTCGCGGCTTTTTGAGTCTCCACCAAAGATTTGTAGAGCCGTCCGGACGGCGCATCGGTGAGGACGTTGGCCAGGATGTTCAGCGCTGTGTCGTCGGGATGCGAAACGGCGACCGTGCGGAACATGCAGGAGACGATCTGCACGTCACCCGTTCTGCGCAGCACGATCTGGCGTTCGCCGTCCTGCGTCGGTTCGCTGGTATACGTCGGGATGATCTTGCGCGTCGGCTTCGGGATGGACGCGAAATACTCGTTCACCATGGCGAGCGTCTTTGTCTCGTCGATGCGTCCTGCGACGACGAGCACCGCGTTATCCGGTTGGTAGTATTCCTTGTAGAAGGCTTTCAGGCGCTCGATCGGGGCGCCCTCGATATCCGAGCGTTCGCCGATCGTGGAGTGCCCGTAATTGTGCCACTGGAACACCGCCGGAAGCATGCGCTTGTAGAGCACGCCGCCGGGGCTGTTCTCGCCGCGCTCGAACTCATTGCGCACCACAGTGAACTCCTTCTCGAGGTCCGTCCGCGAGATGTGCGAGTTGATCATGCGATCCGCCTCGAGTTCGAGCGCCCAGCGGAGGTTCTCTTCCGTCGCGGAGACGGTCTCATAGTAGTTCGTGCGATCGAACCACGTGGTGCCATTCGCCCTCGCGCCGTGCTCGGTGAGTTCCTGCGGAATGTTTGGGTGCTTCGGCGTGCCCTTGAAGACGAGATGCTCGAGCAAATGCGCCATGCCCGTCTCGCCGTAGTTCTCGTGCCGCGAGCCGACCTTGTAGGTGATATTTACCGTGACGATTGGGCGCGAAGGATCGGGGAAAAGCAGCACACGCAGTCCATTCGGCAGCGCGTATTCGGTGATGCCTTCCACGGAAGTGACCCGCTCCACGCCGGCGGGAAGCGGGGCAGAGGAGGTTTGGGCGGGAGTTTCAGCCAGCGCGCCAGATGTCGCGGCCGCGAGAAGTGTGAAGCCGAGGAACAGTTTCCGGAGAGGAGCGCAGCGGTTCATGCCGCGATCATGGGGGAATTCCGCAAGTCGTCCAGAGCAGGCATTTTCCATGCGCCCATTGGCGGTCGAGCGCTCGATAAGCTCGTATAGGGGCGCGATTGCCCGCAGCTATGAAGATCACTCACACTCTGTTGATGGCCGCAATTTCACTCGTGCTCCTGCCGGGCTGCAGGGAGAAAACCGTGGGCGAGAAGGTAGCGGACAAGGTCGACGACGCCCTTGACCGGCGGCCGGCGGAAAAGATTCGCGATGCTGGGGAAGACGCGCGCGATGAGGCGAAAGATGCGGCGAAGAAGGTGAAGCGCGATTTGGACTGAAGGCGCGCTGTCCACGCAGACTATTTCATTCCCCACCACGGGGGATCTTGGCCAAAGGGAGACGTGGCCACCGGAGCGGCGGGTTTTCCCGGGACCGCCAGGCGCCGTCCGCCGCATCGAGTGAGGGATGGTGAGGCGGCGTGAGAGGATGACGCTCCCACACCGTTGTGCATTTGGGTCGCGACGTGTCAGGACGATTGACCTGAACTTCGCTTGTCGCGTCCCGGCCAGTGCAGCGCCTGGCGGTCCCGGCGGAGCGCGAACTGTGTTTAAGATTGCGAACTCAAGATGCCACATAGTGATCGCGCGGCCGAAGGTAGGACACGGTGTGCAGCATTGGATTCGATTCGCTTTCCTGCCCGGTGTTCGGGTAGCGAGTGCGCTGTGAAACGAATCGCCCCGCTCTTTTGCTCACTCCTCGGGAGCATCGTCACGCTCTCGGCCGCAGAGCCATCCACGGGTGCTGCAGAGAAACGCCCGGCGAATGCTGCGGCAGCCGCCCCAGGCACTCCAGCCGCTCCGGCCAAGAAACCGGATTACGTCAACCAACTCGCCGCGCCACTGGAACCGACGCGGCTTGTCACGTATCGTGAAATCGGCGGGCGCGAACTGAAGCTGCACATCTTTCAGCCGAAGGGTTGGAAGGCGACGGATCGGCGCGCGTGCTACCTCACCGTCCACGGCGGAGGTTGGGTGAATGGCGAGCCGCGACGCATGTACCCTTTTGCCTCACATTATGCTGATCTTGGGATGGTGGGGATCAGCATCGAGTACCGACTGAGAAAGCCGGGCTCGGGAGTGACGCCCTTCGATTGCGCGTCAGATGGGCGCGCGGCGATTCGTTATGTGAAGTCGCATGCGGCCGAGCTCGGGATCGATCCGGACAAGATCGTGGCATCGGGCGGATCCGCGGGCGGGCACATTGCCGCAGGGATGGCGTTGTTCGATGGAATCGACACGCCGGAGGAAAAGTCGGCGGTGAGCGCACGTCCGGCCGCGCTGATCCTGTATTACCCGGTGATCGATACCTCGCCCGCGGGATTTGGAAACAAGGCGTGCGGCGAACGCTGGCGCGAAATCTCGCCGCTGCATCAGGTGCGCGCCGGGGCGCCGCCAGCCATCCTCTTCCACGGCACAGCGGACAAGACGACGCCGTATGCCGGCGCGAAAGCATTCCAGGAAGCCATGGCGGCCGTGGGCAGTCGCTGTGAACTCGTCACCGAGGCCGGGGCGGGCCACACCTACCTCATGGCGGAGAAAGCGCTCTTCGAGCAGACGCTCAAACAGTCGGACGTGTTCCTCGCATCCCTCAAAATGTTGAACCCATGACCCGGCGCTCGTCGGCGCTGGGCTCGCGCGAGGATTTCGCAGAGCCGCGGCTACAGGGACTCGTGAAGAGTCCGCCGGCACCGCGCAGGTGACGGCGTGCAACCTTTGGCCGTTCTCCGGGTTCGCAGGGACATGCGCCGGTCGCGATTTCTCTCGGTCTTATTCCTCGTATTCGTTATCGTGCTGGCAGGCCGCGCAGTTGGCGCGCCGTTGGCCGGGTTCCAATTGGAAGGCGAGCGGTGGACTTACAAGGACGGCGACTTTCGGATCGAAGGCTCTCTCCTAAAGCCGAGCGGCGAGGGTCCTTTTCCCGCACTCGTCCTCAGCCATGGCCTCGGTGGAATGGCACAGAATATCAGCCGGCAAATGGGCAGCGAGTTTGTGAAGATGGGGTTTGTCTGCATCGCCGTCGACTACACTCATTACGCGCCGGCTGCGATGCGCTCGCGGCAACAGGGGCGGCCGGGTCAGCCGCCTGTGGAAGCTCGCGGAGAGAAGGCGGATGGAGCTGGCAAATCGAAGGATCCCGGCGTGCCGCCCGCCCGACGGGGAGGACAACAACCAGCGGACTTCGGGGCGAGCCCTGAGAACGTTAAACGCGCGATAACGTGCGTGAAGATTCTCGAGAGCCTTCCCTACGTGGATGCAAAACGCATCGGCGCGTACGGGCACAGCATGGGCGCATTCCTTACCATCGCGCTGGCGGCGGAGGCCCCGGACCGGATCAAAGCGGCGGCGATCACCGCGGGAGGCTTGAGCGGTCGTCCCGGATTCCCGGCGCCAACCGCGGAGGTTGCCGCGAAGGTGCGCGCGCCATTTCTCATTCTGCATGGGTCGGTTGATACCACCGTCCGCCCGGAAGCGTCGGCGGAACTCAAGGAGGTGCTCGATGCGCAAAAGGTTCCCAATGACCGCCAGGTATTTGAGGGCGTGAATCACGACATCAACCGCTCCCGGGCGGAGGATTGCTTTCGCCTCATGCGCGCGTGGTTTGAGAAACACGGCCTTTTAAAAACGGCTCAATAATCGCCTTTCTGCTGCCCCGAAAATCCCGAAGAAGATCCGCGCCCCGCGGGAGAAATGTCCGTTTCGACGCGAAATGGGTCCGTTTAGGCACGAGAAAACTCCGTTTCTACGCGAGAAACCACCGTACCTGCGCGAGGAATATCCGTTTCGAAACGAAGTGT
This sequence comes from uncultured Prosthecobacter sp., assembly GCA_966125105.1. GTDB lineage: Bacteria > Verrucomicrobiota > Verrucomicrobiia > Chthoniobacterales > Chthoniobacteraceae > SXWH01. The sequence goes on along the minus strand of CBHXZU010000319.1, from coordinate 2,510 downwards.
TTCCGTTTCTGGGCGAGGAGAATCCGTTTCCACACGAAGAATGTCCATTTCGGAACGAGGAATATCCGTGTAGACGAGAGAAGATTCCGTTCCGGCGCGAAGAATTCGCATTTCGGCGAGAATGCGGCGTGCATTCTGAGATCGATCCTGCTCCTTTACTGTCCATGGCAACCGGCAAAACACCTGGCACTTCAACAGCATTGCGGATCCTTGCCGCTCTCGGGGAACCAACCCGCTTTCGTATTGTGAGCGAACTTTTGCAGCACGGTCCGAACACAACAGTTCCTCTCGCGACCAAGATGAGCGCCGACGTGAAGCGTATTTCGCGGCATTTGCATATCCTCAAGGCAAGTGGGGTTGTCGAACAGTGGGTGGGGAGAGTTTTCCGAATTCCGGAACGCTTCCGGGTGCCCGGAGAACAGGTCATCGATTTCGGCGCGGTGCGAGTTCGCTTCGATTAGCCGGGTGCTGGCGATTTCTTCCGGTTCTGGCATAAGCCCTATCACTGCGCCGGTGAAGCGAGCAGGGTGTGGGTAATTTCACATCGAGTGGCGCCAATCACTTCTTCATGAGGAATCCGAAGAGGTCGCGCACTTGATCCTGGGTGAGCGTATCGAGCAGGCCTTCCGGCATGAGTGAATTGGGAGAGGTTTCCGTCTTCGCGACGTCGGCTTTCGCAACGTTCTGCGTGTCGGTCATCGTTCGCAGGGTGAGCGTTTGTTCGTTTTGCGCGGAAATGAACCCGCTCAACGTGCGGCCATCCTTCATGGTGATGATGCTCAGCTTGTAGTCCTGCGGGACGAGCGCGTTTGGATCGACGATGTTCTCGAGCAGGTAGTCGAGGTTCTCGCGCCCGGCGCCGGTGAGATTCGGCCCGAGTTGCGTGCCGTTTTGGCCGAGGTCGTAGAGCCGGTGGCAGGTCGCGCAGGTTTGACTGAAGACTTCGCGGCCTTTGTCGATGTTGGCCTTAGCGAGGACGTCGCGGGTGAGCGCGGCTTTGAGCTCGGCGATCCGTTTGTGCTTAGCCTCAGGCGAGACGCGCACTTCGCCCCACACCTTCGCGAGCTGCGCGGAGATGTCGGGGTTGTTCAATGCGGAGATCTGGCGCGCGTGGTAAGGCGTGATTTCGTCGCGCTCGATTTTGCCGGAGGCAACTGCATCGAGCAGCGCTCGCGCGAAGACGGGGCGCGTGGCGAAGTCGCTGATTACCGTGGCATGCGCTTCCCACCGAACGTTGTCCCAATTGGCAATCGCCAGCTTCGCCGCATTCGCATCGTCAAACGTAGCCAGTCCGCGGATCGCAATGTGCGCGAGGTCGCGGCTCCCGATCAGCTTCTCGCAGACAGCGCGCAGGTCGGGAGACTTGCTCGTGATCAGCGTCTCCAGGGCCTGCCGGCGCGAAGGCAGATCGGTTTTTAAGTCGAGCGCAAGATCACGGATTTCATCGAGCGCCTGGCCGTCCCCGAAGATGACGTTTAGGATGCGAATGTCCGGCGCGAGCGAAGGTGCTCGTTCAGCTTTTGCTGCGAAAGCTGTCCAATGAGAAGGTGCGAGTGCTTTGCCACGACCGCGTAGCGCATCCATGATGCCGTGAACAACATCACCCGCTTTCGCTTCATCAAAGTATAACTCGGCGAGGCCGAGGAGTTCGTCGATAGGACGAGGATCACGGTCCAATTCGAGAGCAAGTCGCCGCGCTGCGAAACGCCGGATGAGCGGAAACTTCCCCTCGAACGCGATGCGTCCAAACGACGGCCGTGAGCGCGACATGAGTTCGGCCAGCGGTTCGGCTGCGCTCCAAAGGAGTGCAGCAAGCAGAGGGTCGCTTGCGTCTTCGTCGATTGCAAGGAGCGCCATGAGGCCTTGAGCGCGGCCTTCAAGCGGGTAACGACCAAGGAGCGAAGCGGCCAGGCGCCGCTCAGTAAGGTTAGCGGGGAAACCCAATCCCGGAAATGGCTTCGGCGGCTCAGTGCTGTGCGTCCCGCGAGCGGTAATGCTTCGAATTTCCGATGGCACCGCCGCCAGGAGAGCGCGGATCCGCGCTTTTCCCACAAACCGGGACAGTTGGGCCCATTCCACGTCTTCATCATGGCCTGCGCTGAGCGCAGGTTCGAGCGTCGCCAGGCGCGAACTCTGATCTGGGTCGAGCAGATCTCGTTGCAAGGGAAGTAACACGGAACTCGCCAACTTTTGGCCGAATCGCCGCTGAAGAATTCCGTTTATGAATAGATCGACGCGAAACTGATCGTCACTCCACGCAGATCGCGCGCCTTCTTCCCGCAATCGCGCGACCCGTGAAAGAAGAACCACCCGCGCCATGCGAGACAGCCATTCTCCTCCAAAGATCACGGTCTCCATCAGCAGCTCTTCCGACCATTTTTCCATTCCAGCTGCGCGGATAATCTCCGGCATTTTCGGCTCCCCATACGTAATCTTGTAAATCCTCCCGCTCGTACGATGCACCCCATCGTTCTCATGGCACTCCCCCTGGTCGCTCCAATCGAGAATGT
>CBHXZU010000318.1:0-7028 GCA_966125105.1 uncultured Prosthecobacter sp. | reverse complement strand
AAGTGCACCTTCTTCGGCACTTCCGCGGATCGCGCAGCTTCCGTGAGCGTGTTTGGCGCGCGGGCGCCCATCGGGGCGTGGGTCGCGATGTGGGGCGCGCTGGCGATGATCACGTCAGCGCCGTTCGATGACTGGTGGCACAATGCCTACGGTCTCGATGTAAAGATCATCAGCCCGCCCCATGCGGTGCTTGGATTTGGAATGTTTTCGATCAGCGTTGGCGCGCTGTTGCTGGTGTTGTCGCGGCAGAATCGATTGCAGGAAGTGGCGGCCACGCGCGGGTCCGGGCTCTTCATTTACACGGGCGGGGTTTTCGTGCTGCTCGGGAGCGTCTTCCTGTTGGAATACATCTGGCCCAATCAACAGCACACAGCGTCGTTCTTCGTAGTCTGCGCGATCATGTATCCGGCGCGTTTGATTGCATTATCCATCGCCGGTCGCACTTCGTGGCCAGCCACAAAAGTTGCGGCGATCTACATGAGTTTGTCCTGCGTGATCGATTGGGTGCTGGGGCTGTTCCCGGCGACGCCGCTGCTTGCGCCGATCTTCAATCCGATCACGCACATGGTCGCTCTGCCGTTTCCCTTGCTGCTGATCTTCCCGGCGATCGGGATCGATCTGCTCACAAAGAAAACCGCGACGACCCGCGGCGGCCTTCGGTTGGTGGGATTGTCGCTGGCGCTGGGCGCCGTGTTCTTCGTCTTGCTGGCGGTGGTGCAGTGGCAGTTCTCGAAGTTCCTGTTGTCGCCTCACGCGCAGAACTGGTTCTTCATGAGTGACCGGATCTGGAGCTACAGCTCGCATCCGGGAGAATACCGCATGCAATTCTGGAGTGGGCGTCCGAGACAAGCGACGCCGGAAATGTTGAGCCTGACGGCCATTGGACTCTCGTGGGCCATTGCGAGCCTCAGCTCAGGCGCGGGAATATTCTTCGGTCGCTGGATGCGGAAGGTGAGGCGATGACACGTTATCTCCTTCTGCTGATCCTGGCGCTATTCGCGCTAATCGCGGACAAGGCGGAGGCACACGTCGGCAGCCCCGACCTGTTCTACAGCGGAAAGGTCGGGCCTTACTCCGCGCGCATCACGATTCGCATGCCGCGAGTCATCCCGGGTCGCGCCGAAATCAGCGCGCGCATCGAATCGAGCAAACCCGTGGATGTTTCCTTCCTGCCACTTTACGGGCGGACGGACGCTAAAAACGCGCCGCCGCCAGACGTGGGCCATCTCGCGCGGGGCGAAACGAATCTCTACGCGGGCGAATTGTGGTTGATGAGCTTCGGCGCGTACAGCGTCGAGGTGCGATTGAAGGGCGAAGAGGGGAGCGGAAGCGTCCAAATCCCGCTCACGTCGGTGGCCACGCGCCAGCTTCCGATGCCGGCCCTGCTCTCTAATATCCTTCTGGCCCTCGGCGGCATCCTCATCCTCGGGGCAATCGGAATCGCTTATGGAGCGGGGCGCGAAGCGACGCTCGCGGCAACGCAAGTGCCGGTGACGAGTGACCGTCGAAAAGGCATCATTGCCGCGACGATCACGTTCGTGGGTCTAACGGGCGCGCTGATCGGCGGACGTCGCTGGTGGACTGTGGAGGAGAATGCTTTTCGCCGATACCTTCGTGAGGGCGCATGGCCGGACTTGGTCGCGGAAGCAAAGGTCTCAGACGGGCAGCGGGTGCTTCGCCTGGAGATCGGGAAAAACGCCTACCAGCCACCACAGGTGCCACCCTTAATCCCCGATCACGGCAAAATGGTGCACATGTTCCTGATCCGTGAAGGATCTCTCGATGCATTCGCGCATGTGCATCCGCTCAGGTTGGGCGGACACGCTTACGCGCTCGCTGTGCCGCCGCTTCCGGCGGGACGCTATCAAATCTACTGCGACCTCACTTACGAGGGCGGAGCGAGTTCGACCGCGGTGACTTCGGTCGACTTGCCCGCGCCGCCTCCAGCAGCCGCGGCCGCCGCACTGAGCGATTCCTCGCTTGAACCTGACCTTGACGACTCATGGGCCACCTACTCGCCGAACGTCGTGCCGGGGCCAAAGGAACCTGAGCCGTTGTTCCGACTCGAAGACGGGACGACGGTCCGGTGGAAGGCGCAAAAGCCGATTCGCGCGCAATCCGAGACGCCATTGCAATTCGAGATCCGCGACGCGGCCGGCAAGCCGCTCGCCTTGGAGCCCTACATGGGAATGCAGAGCCACGCTGCCGTGCGGCGTGCCGATGGAGCCGTCTTCTCCCACCTTCACCCTTCTGGAAACTTCTCCATGGCTGCGCAGTCGTTCTTCGCCGCGAAGCTCGCGCGAGAGACGGGGACGGCAGTGCTCACACATCATTCGCCGGATGCAAAAGCGCCGGCCCAAGCCACGAAAACCGCACCTGCTCCGTCGGTGGACGCAGCCGATGCGACGCTCAGTTTCCCATACGAGTTCCCCGAGTCCGGTGAGTATCGGATCTGGATGCAATTCAAGTCGGCCGGGAAAGTGCAGACCGCGGTATTCGACGCGGAAGTGCTGTAGTGCCTAGTACGGGGCTTCAATCGCCTGGAACTGCATTGCGGAGAAATCGTGCAGCTCCTTTGTGCTCTTCAGCCCGCGCGCATTCGCTTTTCCCGCGAAGAGTTTTCCTCCTTCCGTCCAGACAAGCCGGCTGCGGTCGACTTCCGCCCACTGCCACTCCGGGTGATCGGAAAGCAGGTTGCCTCGCTCATCGAGCAGCTGGTGCCGGTCATAGTAGCAGCCATTTCCGGGCGGCGCGCCGATCTCGGCGAAGCACAGCTTTCGCAAGATCACGCTTTCGTTCACAGGTCTGTCGAAAATCGCGTCGACGCCTCGCACTTTCCTCGTGTGCTTCTTCCAACCGTCGCGCATCAGCCTATGGTAATACACCTGCGTGCACTCCCCGCCGAAATAGGCGCGCGGCCGGAAGTTCAATTCCGGCTGCAGTCGGCGGTCGTTCTTGAGGAAGCGATAGTATTCGTTCGAGTGCCAGTGCTCGTGATTGAGCCAGTAGCTCGACGGTGACGTGAATAATCCGCCGCCATTCCAGCAGTCTCCCTTCGGCGCGAGGACCACGGCCTTGAGGTAAGGCACTCGCGAGATGGCCGTCCACGAACCGAGGGCCTCCGAGTTCCACCGGCCATTCATCGCGAAGTAGATCATGTGATGACCATCCGGCGAAAGGTCGCTGCGCCGCTCGTAGATCCTGCCGCGCATCCATTGCCCGAGCTGGAACGTGTCGTTGCGGCGGTTCCACAAGATCGTGCAGACAGATTTGCTCGGGCCGCGACGGATCACCACGCCGATTCGCGGGTTTTCGCGAGCGAACAGAATATGGAGGCGAGGCGGGAAAGCGGGCATGAACCAAGTAACGATGCCATGCGAGCGGCGCCGCGTGCAACGCAGACGCGTTCGGACAAGGCGCACGTTGTCGCAGAGCCTGCGCTTCTGTATGCCGCGCGAGAAGCAGTGGAGGATCAGCGGCTCAAAGGCGCTTCCCGCTTTTATGATGGCACGCCTATTTGCACACCCGTTGGCAGCGTCTCGCCTGCGCGGTTTCGGGCGGTGACCTGCACGGTGATCGTCGTGCCAGGTGGCAGGTTCGCGAGGTTTGCGGCGCGATCTGCGAAGAGGCCCGCATCGGTGAATGCGGCGTCTTCGCCGGGCAGTTTCCAGCACACGCGATAGTTCCCAGCGCGTGGCGAGGACTTCCATTGCACCAGCACGGTTCCGGGACGGCCCGGTGTCACTGTCACTTCCTGCACGCGATCGGGCAGGGGCCCGTCGACCGGACGACTGAAACCAAATTACGCCCAGCGATTGTCATCTGCGCTGATCAGGCGATTGAGTTCCTCGCGCAGGCCGGAGAGGCGGCTTTTCAGCTTTGCTCTCGCCGCGTCGCGCGCATCCCGTGCATCGCGAAACTCGCGAAACGCAACGTCGCGCGCGTGTTCGGCCTTTGTGATCACCGTGAGCGCCTCGTCGACGGCTATCGCGGTGACCCCGAGAGAGCGCGATCGAAGAGCAAATCCGGGGCGCACAGTCCGGGGTGAATGGATCACCTCAGTACCGCTTTGGCGAGCCGTGCTACGGCGCAACCGTGATTGCGGCTCCCTCTGCACGAAAAACGAGAAAGGATCTCGAACCATCCACGACAAGCTCATCGCCGGGGAAATACTTGCGGTGAATGGCTCGGGGTCCTTCGACTCTGCGGCTCGTTCGTCGCCACTGCGCTCAGGATGGCCGGCTTTTCGCACCTAAAATGAGTCATTGGACGGCATGATCCATATCATTGCGCATTCAGCGAAACTCGTCGCAAGATTCGGAGGTGATGACCCGTATAGCGACGATGCGAAAGATCTCCGCGGTTGTCGTTCTCCTTTGTTCCATCGTTCTCCCGGCGTGTGCCGCGGAGATCCGGGAGATGCCGGAGCTTGGGCAGCACTTTGAATCGGAGAAAGTCACGGGCACGTTCGTGCTGTTCGATGTCCAGAAGGACACGATGACTGTTTTCAACCGTCCGCGCGCGGAGGAACGGTTTGTGCCGGCCTCGACCTTTAAGATCGTCAATTCGCTGATCGGCTTGAAGGTGGGTGCGGTGCGTGACGTCGATGAGGTGCTTCCCTACGGCGGTAAACGACAGCCGATCGCCGCGTGGGAAAAGGACATGAGCCTTCGCGACGGGATACGCGTTTCAAACGTTCCCGTATTCCAGGAACTCGCGCGGCGCATCGGCCTCGTCCGAATGGCGGAGAATGTGAAGACGTTTCGATACGGGAATCAGCAGATCGGCGATGTCGTCGATCGCTTCTGGCTGGATGGTCCGCTGAAGATCTCGGCGCTCGAGCAGACGGAGTTCCTGGCGCGCCTCGCCGGCGGCAAATTGCCGGTGGAAGCAAAGGATCTCAACGCAGTTGAAGAGATCACCCTCCAACAACGACAAGAAGGGGAGGCGGTTCAACTCCATGCAAAGACGGGATGGCAGCCGCCGATCGGGTGGTGGGTGGGATGGTTTCGGCGAGGTGATCGGCTTTTCACTTTCGCTCTGAACGTGGATATCCTCAAAGAGAGCGACGCGCCGAAGCGGATTTCCGTCGGCAAGGCCTGCTTGAGGGCTCTGGAAAAGTAAGCGCATTTGCGCATATGCGCATCCGTCGAGGCTCGCCGTCCATTTCGACATGCAGGCGCGATTAATCGGATGAGCGTCGGCGGGAAAGCGCTGCGCTTGCCGTGCATTTTTCAGTAGAATCGGCAATGAACTGCGTGCTCCTCAGCGCTCATCCAATTATGCATGCCAGTTGTCCGGTATTCGCAACCGGGTTTTCCCTCCAGACCCTCGTCATTTTATTCGCGAGTTGGGTATCTCTCGCCGATCTGCGCGCAGATGCCACGTCCGGGCCGTCTGCGCCCGACGCGGCCACAAGCGCCACGACGGGAGACCAGAAAACGATCGCGCTTCCTTATCCGGAGGTCGATCCGGACGGTGATGCCGTGACGCTGACGGGCGTCACGCCTGACGCGCACATCACGATCAACAGCACCTTCGGGAACTCTGTCACCTTTACAACGGCGAGCGATTTTGTCGGAACGGCGGGATTCACCTACACCGTCAGCGACGGCTTTGGCGGAACTGCAACCGGCAACGTTGTCGTCAGCGTAACCGACAATGATCCGCCCACGATTTCACCGACCGGAGTTGGGTATGGGCCGCTGGAGTTTTTCACCAAATCCGGAACCAAGATCGCTCTTCCGAATTATGCGGCACAAGCACAGGCCACCGATGCGCTGGGCGCGGTGAGCACGATCAAACAGGTGCCCGTGGCAGGAACAATGGTCGGACCCGCAACGACGCTGGTGACGCTGAGCGCGACGGATTCTGCCGGGAACGTGGGAAGGGCTTACCTCACGGTTCGGGTCTCAACCGGGCAAGTGCCGCGGGGGAGCTACTTCGCCATTCTCACCCAAGGCGCACTGCCAAAAGCAGCGCTGCACTTGCGAGCCCTGTCGGATGTTATCAGCGGCACGCTGCGCCTGGCATCCGGAGCCCGCTTGCGGGTTCCTCCGACGCGACTTTCTTCGAGCAAATCGGCGACGATCACCCTCAAGGACGGTTCCACCTTGACGCTCGCCTTCCGGGTTTCCGGCGGCTTTGATGCTACGCACACGGGGATCGGCGGAACGGTTACTGGAGTTGGCGAGTTGGCGCAGGCTCGTCCCGTGCCCGGTGCGCCGGGAATTTACCCGATCGTCGCTTTTGGCCCGTCGGGTGAAACGGGATGGCTGCGCGTGGCAATTTCCAATCGGGGGTTGGTGCGGGTGATGGGGCGGATGCCGAATGGAACTTCGGTCGCAAGCGGTCAACAGAGCCCGATCATGGCGGATGGTTTGCTCGGTCTTTTCGTGCTCAGCGGAGGAAAGACGCCTTCACTCTTCACTGGAGACCTTCGATTCGAGACGCAGGCGGAGAGCGACGTGACTGGCGATCTCACATGGACGAACGGCGAAACGCAGACCGCATTCAGTGCCCGTGGCGCCAAATACGTTCCCGGATCGTTGCCGCTTCTTCCCGGCGCCTACGGAATATCGATCACAAACTTCGCTCAGTTCAAAGGCACCCCGCTGGTGTTCAACGCGCCGGCTACCGCACTCAAATCGCTGCCGCTCGTGAATCTGAAACCGTATCCCCGGCAGGGCATTTTCACCGCCACGCTTCAGAATGTCGATGGAGCGGGGCTTCCGATTGGGCCGATCCTGAAAAGCGCCGGGGTATTTAACCAGAAGCTGCAGCAGGGAATCGGGCAGGTCACGGTCGGGTCGGTCATTGAGCGAATCACCATTGCCGCACCGGTGGCGCCTCCGCCCGAGCCCCCTCATAAATTTGCGCAGCCCCAGTAGCCAGCAGGCCAGTTTCGTGGCACGAAACGCATATGCCTGAAGACCCGCTCGCCTTGCCGCAGCCGCGACCACGTCGCGCTATATGGATCACGGTGACGATCCTCGTCTTAACGATGGTCGCGAGCATCGCGTACCGAT
>CBHXZU010000317.1:0-7042 GCA_966125105.1 uncultured Prosthecobacter sp. | reverse complement strand
GCGGCTTCTGGAACCGCCGAGGAAGAATAATGCTCGGCCACATTGTCCGGATTTCACTCAAGCATCGTGGCGCTGTGCTGGCGCTCTCGCTGCTCTTGCTCGGATGGGGTGGCTACGTGGCTTCACGCGCGTCCCTGGACTTATTTCCGGAGTTCGTCGAGGCCCAGGTCACGATTCAAGTGGAGGCGCCGGGATTCTCGCCGGAACAAGTCGAGACACTCGTCACGCGGCCGCTCGAAAACGCGGTGAATGGAGCTGCCGACCTTGATTCGGTTCGCTCGGAAAGCATCCAGGGCCTTTCCGTCGTGACCGCTGTATTTAAGGAGGGGTCTGACGTGCACCTTGCGCGCCAATCCTTGGCAGAGCGGCTCGGCTCGATCGGACGTCAACTGCCGGACGGGGCGCGAGCGCCGACCATGTCGCCGCTGGTCTCGTCGACGATGGACATCCTCAAGGTCGGCATGCTTTCCGAGAAACTCTCGCCGCGAGAGTTGCGGGCCTTTGCGGAATGGACTGTGAAACCGCGCCTGCTTGCCGTCCCGGGCGTGGCCGGCACGAACGTCTTCGGCGGTGAAGTCGAGCAGCTGCAGGTTCAAGTGCAGCCGGATCGATTGGCGGCGTTTGACCTCACGCTGACCGACATTCTCGACGCCGCGAAAGCAGCGACCGGGGTGCGTGGAGCAGGATTTATCGATACGCCCGCGCAGCGCGTGATCATTCAGAGCGACGCCGAGGCTTTCACTCCGGAAGAACTTGGTGAAGTCGTGGTGCGCAAGGGAACGCCATCCATCCGGCTTCGCGACGTGGCCCGCGTGGCTGTCGGTGCGGATCCCAAGTTTGGCGACGCCTTGGTGATGGGGAAACCTGGCGTCCTCCTTACGCTCCGCAGCCAGTATGGCGCAAATACCCTCTCCGTGACTTACGCGCTGGAAGAGGCGCTCGAAGAATTGAAGCCACTCTTTGAGAAGGGGGAGATCAAGGTGTATCCGCGCCTGCATCGACCCGCGACGTTCATCGAAGTCGCGCTCGCGAATGTCGGTCACTCGCTGCTGATCGGCGGCGCGCTGGTTGGTATCGTATTGATTCTGTTCCTCCTCGATCTGCGGCCTGCGCTGATTTCGTTCGTCAGCATTCCGCTTTCATTGCTCAGTGCAGTGCTCGTGCTGGATCACTTCGGGGTTTCGCTCAACACGATGACGCTCGGCGGATTTGCGGTGGCGATCGGCGTCGTGGTGGACGACGCGATTATCGACGTGGAGAACGTGCTGCGGCGTTTGCGGGAAAATGCCGCCCTGGCAAAGCCGCGACGAGCAATGGCGGTGGTCTATGACGCATCGCTCGAGGTTCGGGGTGCGGTGGTTTACGCCACGTTGATCGTCTGCGCCGTGTTTCTGCCGGTGCTGACGATGTCTGGCCTGCAGGGGCGATTCTTCGGGCCGCTGGGCATTGCGTTCATTCTCTCCACGCTCGCATCCCTGCTCATGGCGCTGACCGTGACGCCTGCGCTTTGCCTGATGTTTCTCGGCAAGGCGCGTCAGCACAACGAGCCGATATGGATTCGAGGCTTGAAAGTGCTGCATCGCGACTGGTGCATGGTTTTTGCCAGGTGGCCGAAGGTCACGGCGCTCTTTGCCGTGGCTCTGGCCGCAGGTGCTGTGATTCTCGCCCAGTCGTTTGGCAGTGAATTGATGCCGGAGTTTCGGGAGGGGCATTTCGTTGCGCAGCTGTCTCTGCGGCCGGGTTCTTCGCTCGAGGAGACTCTGCGGATCGGCAAAAAGGTTTCCGAGGAAATGCTCGAGATGGATCGGATCGCGACGGTCGAGCAGCAGGTCGGTCGCGCCGAGATGGGCGAAGACACGTGGGGGCCGCACAAAAGTGAGTTTCATATCGAACTCAAGCGGGGCACCACACCGGAGCAGGAGGTCGCCACGCAAAAGGCGTTGCGTGATTTGCTCGAGGAAACTCCCGGGGTGCAGAGCGAAGTCCTTACGTTCCTCGGTGACCGAATCGGAGAGACGATTTCCGGAGAGACGGCGGCCGTTGTGGTGAATGTCTTCGGCGAGAATCTCTATACACTGGATGCCGGCGCCGGTGAAGTTGCTGGGGGTTGCCACGACGTGAACGGCAACGCCGACGTCCTGGTGAAGGCGCCCCCGGGGGCGCCGGTCATGTCGATTCACTTGCGGCCTGATCGGCTGTCGCAATTTGGTTTTCAACCCGTGCCGGTGCTCGATGCGGTGCAGGCTGCCTTTCAGGGCGCCGAGATCACGCAAGTGGTTCGTGGCAATCGAGCGCGAGATTTGACGGTGGTGTTGGCGGAGGAATGGCGCCGGGACCCTGAATCCGTGGGTGATTTGATTTTGGCCAGTCCCGATGGCGCGCGAGTGCCGCTGCGCGAATTGGCAGACGTCGAGCTCACGAACGGACGGCCTTCCATCCAGCACGAAGGGGCGCGCCGCCGACAGACGGTGACCTGCAACGTCGAGCAACGTGACGTGAGCTCATTCACGAGCGAAGCGGAGGAGCGCGTTGCGAAAGCGGTGAAACTTCCCGCGGGCGTCTACCTCGAATGGAGTGGCGCCGCGGAAGAGCAGGAAACGGCACGGAAGGAATTGCTCGTGCACAGCGGTGTGGCGCTTTTCGGCATCGTGCTTTTGCTGGGACTGGTCTTCGGAAAGGGCCGGCATGTGGCGCTCGTGCTTGCGAACATCCCGTTTGCGCTCATTGGCGGAGTGGTCGCGGTTTTCGCTGCGGGAGGGGTGCTGAGTATCGGATCGCTCGTCGGCTTTGTGACGCTCTTGGGGATCAGCATGCGCAACAGCATCATGCTGATTTCGCACTACGAGCATCTAGTCGTTCGGGAAGGCTTGCCTTGGAACCTGGAAACGGTGGCGCGCGGGGCCAGCGAGCGGGTTTTGCCGATCTTGATGACGGCGCTCGTCACTGCGCTGGGCGTATTGCCGCTAGCCTTGGGCAGCGGCGAAGCCGGCAGGGAGATCGAAGGTCCGATGGCCATCGTGATCCTTGGCGGCCTAGCCAGCAGCACCGTGCTGAACCTGCTCGTGCTACCTGCGCTCTGCGCGTGGTTGGCGCGGTTTGAGCGCGCGGCGCCGGAGGGCGAGAGTAGCCTAACTAAAGAGACTGTCTAGAAAGGAGGCAGCCGCAAGCACGCTTGCGCCGTAGTGCGGTTCGCCAGAACGGCTTTGACGTTCCATTCACGGCAGACGGCGCACCTCTGGTTGGCTCCCATCTCGCCGCTGATCCGAGGCGTTCTTGAATGGCGCGCCTGGACCGCTCTGGCGAGCCGTGCTACGGCGGAAGCGTGCGTGCCGCGGCCTTGGCCGGAGGCTCGGTTCGCTCCGCTTGGCGCTTTCAGGCCGCTCGCGCGCCGAGCATCAGGTCGTCGACCCCCGGCGCGAGGGCTTCGAGGTAGGCGTCGCCTTTCGGGTGCTCGGTGAGGCCGACGAGGATGTAGTGGCGGTCGGGGCCGGTGATCACGGCGGAGTCGTGGAACCAGTTCTCCCATGTGCCCCATTTGCGGCGGATTTCCAGATCGTGCCGACCTGCGAGGCCCTTCACGAACTTCAAATCGTCGTGAGGAATCGACGGTGAGAGGAAGATTTCGCGCATGACTTTCGAGGCTTCCGGGCTCACCAGCTTCCCTTGTTCGAGCAGCAAATAATAACGCAGGACTTGCCGCGCGGTTGCGGCATGAGAGTGATCGGCCAGCGGGTCTCCGTGCCGCTCGACGGACTTCCCATAGTGCCGGCCGACCCACAGGCCGCCACCCTGCTGCGCGGAGTAAAAGCCGTAGCTGTTTAGCACGCGCTGAATCTCCGCGAGTCCGAGCTGCATCGAGAACTTTGCCGCCATTTCATTGCTCGAGGCCTTGATCATCAGGCCGAGTTCGTGCCGCGTTTGGGGGTCGAGTGAATGGGTGGCATCCGGGCGAAGCTGGAAGTAGCCGAGGAGGATTCCGATCTTTGCCACGCTCGCGGCGTAGGTGATGCGGTCCGGGTGAATCATGGCGACCCGCGGGCGAAGCAGATCAACGAGTCCGACCGCCGTGTGCTCCGTGCCGAGGCCGACTTTGGCGCGGATGCGCTCATCGATGGCGGCGAGGCTCGCCTGCAACGCGGGGTCCAAAGGGGTGTCGTAATCCAGCACCATGGCATCGAAGGCGCGAAGACCAGCCGAGACAACCTCTTTACAGCCGGAGAGTAGTGTCGTCGCGGTGAGCGCGAGCCACGCGCGGCGGGAAATGGATCGATCCAGGGAGGTCGGCATGCGCAGCGGTGAAGCAGCGATTTGCCCCCGGATCAACGCCGAACCCCGATCACGACTCGGACTTGCACGATGGCCGCCTTGCATGGAGTCTCCGCACCCCCGCGGCCCAAGCCGCGGTTTGCCGACATGGATACACAATTGGAACAGGTTCGTGCCGAGGCCCTCGCCGCGGTCAATGCTGCCGCGGATGAAACCGCGCTCGAAGTCGCCCGCGTGAAGTTTCTCGGCCAGTCCGGCGTGCTGACCGGCCTGAGCAAGGGGATGAAGGACGTCTCCAAGGAAGACAAACCCCGCATCGGCAAGTTGCTCAACGAAGTCCGCGCGGCCCTGACCGAAGCGATCGACGCTCGCAAAGCTGCCATGCAAGGCGAGGCGGACAAAGCCGCGTTCGCCGGTGTCGATGTCACGCTGCCCGGCACGACGATTGCCCGCGTGGGTTCGCTGCATCCGATCACGCAGCTGCTCGATCGCACGATTTCGATTTTCCGCCGCATGGGCTTCGCGCTCGCGGACGGCCCGGACATCGAGGACGAGTTCCACTGCTTCGACGCGCTGAACACGCCCGCCGACCACCCGGCGCGCAATGAGCAGGATACTTTCTATTTCGGCGATGGACGCCTGCTGCGCACGCACACCAGCACGGTGCAGATCCGCACGATGGAAAAGTCCGCGCCGCCGATCCGGATCATCGCTCCGGGCGCCGCCTATCGCCGCGACGAAATCGACGCCACCCATCTCGCGCAGTTCACGCAGATGGAAGGGCTTTACGTGGATGAAAACGTCTCCGTTGCCGACCTGAAGGGCACGCTGGAGTTCTTCTTCCGCGAGCTCTTCGGCAAAGACGCGAAGTTCCGCTTCCGTCCGCATTTCTTCCCCTTCACCGAGCCGAGCTACGAGGTGGACATCAAGACCACCGCCTTGGGCGCCGCCGACCGCTGGCTCGAAATCGCCGGCTGCGGCATGGTCGACCCGGCCGTGTTCGAGGCGGTGAACGGCAAGCGCAAGGACCGCGCTTACGACCCGGAGAAATACACTGGCTTCGCGTTCGGCTTCGGCCTCGACCGGCTTGCGATGATCATGGCTGGAGTGCCGGATATCCGGGCCTTCACCGACAACGACCAGCGCTTCCTCGCGCAGTTCTGAAAGTTTTCACCGCGACGACGCGACGGACGCGACGCAATGCAACGAGACGAACTGGAAAACATCGCTGCGCAGGTAATGGATGCTGCGTTTGAGGTGCATCGCCATTTGGGGCCCGGCTTGCTCGAAAGCTCTTATGAAATGGCATTCTGCTTTGAGCTTTCGCGATTGGGGCTCTCTTTTGAGCGTCAAAAAGACATGCCAGTCTCGTATAAGGGCGTCCGCTTGGATTGCGGATACCGTCTCGATGTCGTGGTCGCCGGCGAAATTCTCGTGGAACTGAAGGCAATTGAATCATTGATGCCCGTCCACGAAGCACAGCTTCTAACTTACCTGAAACTGTCGAACAAACGTCTTGGATTCCTTATCAACTTCAACGTCCCGCTCCTGAAGCAAGGGCTTAAACGTCTAGTCCATCGACTCGACGATATTGGCGGCCGCAATCTCGGCCCACGTGCTCTCTCACAATAATTGTATTCTCCAATCCGTAGCGTCCGTCGCGTCGTCGCGGTTAAAATTTGTATGAAAGTCTCTTTGAATTGGCTCCGTGAATTGGTCGAACTTCCTTCGACTACTGATGAACTCGTGTCCCTGCTGACCATGGCCGGCGTGGAGGTGGAGGGGATTGAATCGACGGGGTGTGCGATTCCGAACGTCGTCGTCGCCGAGGTGAAGGAGTCGGTGCAGCATCCGCAGGCGGATCGGCTCAGCGTTTGCCAGGTGGATGATGGGTCAGGGACGAATCGGCAGATCGTTTGCGGGGCGAAGAATTACAAGGTCGGCGACAAAGTTCCGCTGGCGCTGCCTGGCGCGAAGTTGCCTGGCGATTTTGTGATCAAGACCGGCAAGCTGCGCGGTGTCGAAAGCCAGGGCATGATGTGCAGTGCCGAGGAACTCGGGTTGCCTAAGGGCGAGGATGGTCTCCTTATCCTGCCACCCGACAGCAAGCCCGGCACTCCGATTGCGGAGCTTTTCCACGGCGACTCGGTTCTCGATCTCGAGATCACGCCGAATCGCCCCGACTTGCTCAGCTACGTGGGGATGGCCCGCGAAGTGGCGACACTCACCGGCAAAACAGCCAAGTCGCTTCCTGAGGCGATCAATGTGCCTGCGGAGTCTGGCGGTGAGAAAGTCGTGCAGGTTGAGAACGCGGAGCTCTGCCCGTTCTATTCCGCTCGTCGTATTTCCGGCGTGAAGGTTGGGCCTTCGCCGGACTGGTTGAAGCAAAAGCTCGAAGCGGTGGGCTTGCGCTCGATCAACAACATCGTGGACGTGACCAACTACGTGTTGCTCGAACTCGGCCAGCCGCTCCATGCTTTCGACGCGGCGAAGTTGCGCGGCGATTTGCAGGTGCGGCAGGCAAAGGAGGGCGAGCAGTTCCTCGCGCTCGATGGAAAGACCTACACGCTCAACGCGCAGCACATGGTCATCGCGGATAGCGAGCGCGCGGTGGCGATCGCGGGCGTCATGGGCGGCGAAGAGACGGCTGTGACGGAAGGCACGACGGACGTCCTGCTGGAGAGCGCGTATTTCCAGCCACAGAGCGTGCGCCGCACTTCGCGGCAACTCGGCCTTTCCAGCGACTCCAGCTATCGCTTCGAGCGTGGCGTGGATC
>CBHXZU010000316.1:0-7050 GCA_966125105.1 uncultured Prosthecobacter sp. | reverse complement strand
CCACGAGGTCCTTCACTCCGCAGCTCGTTCCTCGCTGACTGCGTTCAGGATGACCCACTTTTTACCGTCTAAATTTGTGCGTAATCGCAAGGTGTTCCGGTGGCCTACGCCACCGGCTAAATTCTTGCGGCCCTCCGGGCCTACGCGCATTGCTTCTGCGGTTCCGGCTTAAATGTAAGAACCCACTGATCCGCCGATGGAGACCGCGAGCAAAACCTCCCGGCGATTGCTCAATCATCCGTCCCCGGCACTCGGACTTTTGGCAGGATCGCCCCGCCCCATATTATCGCGGCGGCCATCCAGAGGTAACTTGCACCGCTCAATATGGAGCTGCGCGCCGCGGAAAAGTCGCCCCACACGCGCAGCACCGTTCCGATTAATAGAAACGCCACAGCAATGCGGAGCGATGGAAGTTTGCTTTCGAACATCTTCCCATTTCCCGAATGTCCGAGGACCACGCGTGTCGCCACGGTCATCGTAATCACGCTGAATCCGGCGAGGAAGACGATGTGCAATCCGGCCACGCGTTGAGCTTCCGCCATCAATGGGAACGCGAGACCCCAAATCAGTGCGGAGAGGGAAACGATCACCGCTTGCGGGACGATGTGGCGCCAGCCGCTGCCGCGATGCACCGGCACGAGCACGACGATGAAAGTCGCGACTGCGGCGACGCGCAGGATGCTCGGTCCGCGCGAGGTGTATGCCATCCATTGCCACACGTAGCTGCCGAGAATGGCCACGCCGATTGCTGCACTAAAGAGCGCGCGCTTTCGCCATGGCCCCGTCGGCTTTCGCTCTTCATCCAGCGAAGCGAGTCCTTTGATCCTCAAAAAGCGCGGAAGCAGGAAGCCACCCACCCCGAGGACGAGGAGCGCGACGAATGCTTCATTTAGCCACGCGCTCCCGATCATGGTCCACTCACCCGAGACCCAGCCTTGGGTGCCCGCCGAATACAGGAGCACGCCGGCCAGACCGCTCAGATATCCCATTCCCACGAGCGCAAAGCTCGGAGGCGGCAACTCGGCGCCACGCGGCACGCGGCGGATCATGGAGATCGCAAAGAACAGCAGCAGGGCCGCGAACGTGAGATCGCCCGGCAAAACCTGGTGCCCGATGTGCAGACCGGTCGCCGCCAAGTAGAGCACCGACGCCACCGCGATCTCCCATCCACACAATGGCGGAGCGGAGAGCAACCGCGGCATCGCTGTGCCGAGGAAGCCAATGATGAAACCACCCATGAAGCCCTCAATCATCATCCGGCCATGCATGAGACCGGGATAGAACTTGTGGATTCCGGAAAAGAAGAGCGGCCACAGCGACACGCCCGAGATCCCGATCAAGGTCGCCAGCGGGAAAAACAGCCGGTATGGCTCAGCCAGGCACAACTCGAGCCAGGCGCGGGAGAAGATGCGGACTCCCTCCCTGGCTCCTCGCCGACGCGAACTCGGGCACGTTCCCGCGGCCTCAGCGTCCATCTTTCTTCATCGTTTCGACGATGGCCATTTCCAAACCGGAGGTGGCCGCTTGCAGGCCGACTTGTTGATGCACGATCTCCCCTTCCGCATTCAGCACCGTGATGATGTTCGAATGCGCGAATTGCCCATTTGCTTCGGGCGCGTAATTCACTCCCAGCAGCGCTGCGATTTCCCGAACGTCGTCCTCCGCCCCGCGCAGCAAACTCCAACTTTCCAGCGGCAATTCATTCCGCGCGCGAAAGTCTGCAAGAGCGGCAACGGTGTCGCGCGCGGGATCCATGGAGATGAGGAGAAAGTCCACGCCGGCCCGAACCTTTGGGGCCAATTTCGCCTGCAGCTTCTTCATGTCGTTCACGATGATCGGACAAGCATAGCGGCAATTCGTAAACATCATCGCCACGATTTGCGGGCGACCGCGAAACACCGAGAGCGGCACCTTGGCCCCGCGATCGGATGTCCATTTCGATTCGAGAAGGTAGAGCGAGCGATCTGTCGGCTTGGCCGCCGCACTCGTCGCGCGGCAACACGGCGCCACCTTCGCATCCGGACCCGCAGTTTTCGGTTCCGCCGCGGCGGCGCCGAGCGACATCAAGGCGGCAAGGAGAAGTGTAATGCAGGTTTTCATGGAAGAGTGCGGGCGCAGCGGAAGCCTAGGTTGTGCACGGTGTAACTCGCCTTCAGGCTGCTGCGCAGGCCAAAGCGCATGAAGGCCGCGGAGTCGCTCACGTCGCGCGTGCCGACCGCTCCGCTTCCGCAGAAGAGCTGCCGATTGCCAGCACCGCCCTCCCGGGAGTCTCCCGTGACAAGCGCGCTGTTGTAGTCCGACGTCCACTCCCAGATGACCCCGTGCATGCCATGCAGCCCGTAGAAGTTCGGGCGATCGGCATCCGCAGCGGGAAGGATGAATGTGGCCGGCGTGGAAACCCATCGGCGAAGCATCGCGCGAAACGCGGGTTCTTTCGCGCCGTCCGGCGAATCATATCCCGCCCGCGCGGCGTATTCCCATTCATGGGTGGTCGCCAGTCTCTTCCCTTGCGCGGCGGCGTAGGCCTTCGCGGCAAACCAGGAGATCCTGGTTACCGGCTGCCGCGGGTTTGCCTCCCCGAGATCGAGGTCGCCCGCCCAATGCGCGAGGTAGCCATCCTCGGCAAACAGCCGCTTCACCTGCGAGCGCTGCCATTGCGGATGACTGCGAACGAACTCGAGGAACTCGGCATTAGTGACTGCGCGCGCATCGAGTTCGAACGCTGCCACCGTCTGCTCCTTCGCAGTTCCCGGCATCTGGAGGAAGGGGCGATAAGTGCCCGCTGGGATCGATTGCATCGCCGGCTCCGCAGCGTGGACTGCAGCGCTGATTGCAACGATTCCGGCGAGCAGGAGGTGTGTCATTTGCGAGGGTTATTGCGCGGCGACTTGCGCGTGCACCTGGCGCACTTCGTCCACGGTGACGATGTCCCCTGAATTGCCCCAGCTATTCCGGACGTAGGTCAGCACCTGCGCGACTTGCTCATCGTTCAGCATCACCGGCGGCATCACGCCGTTATACTTCTGCCCGTTGACCTCGATGGGACCGCTGAGCCCCTTGATCAGCGCCGCGATCGCGCGGGGTTTGTCCGCCATGAGGAAGTCCGACTTCGCCAGCGGCGGGAAGACACCCGGCAGGCCCTGTCCTTCGGCTTGGTGACAGGCGACGCACGTTTGGGCAAAGACGCGCTTGCCCTTCTCCATGATGATCTCCTTGCCCATCGCGGCGATCTTCGGGTCGCCGGCGATCGCGGCCTGCATCTTGGCTTCAAGGGCCTCGACGTTCTTGCGTTCCGGACTCGAGGCAAATGCGCTTTCGCCGAGGTACACCGCGTCCACTTCCTTGCCGGAATAAACCGCGACGTTGTTGGGGCCCTCCACCTTCAGCATTCCGAGCGCGCCCTTGTTAAACGCGCGGAACAGCGCGTGGTCCACTAGGACAAACGTGCCCGGCACGTCCAGGCCAAACTCCACGATTGCAGAGCCGCCCGCCGGGACGATCGTGGTTTGCACGTGCTCTTGCGACACTTTCATCCCGCCCTCGGCGTACACCTTGTCGAAGATCTCGCCAATGAGGTGGAAGTTGGATGCCAGGTTCGGGCCACCGTTTCCTACGAAGAGGCGGATCTTCTCACCCACCTTGCCTTTGAGCGCCTTGTCGCCCACCAGCGAACCGACGGCGCCGTTGAAAACGACATACGTGGGGCGCTCATCCACCGCCTTTTCCTGATCGAACGTTTGCAGTCCCTCCTCACCGAACTTCCCCTGCGTGTAAAAGTCGCCCTGCATCACGTAGTACTCGTGGTCCACGGGCGGCAGACCTTCCTTCGGTTCCACGAGGATCAATCCATACATGCCGTTGCCCACATGCATTCCCACCGGTGCCGTGGCGCAATGGTATACATAGAGGCCGGGGTTTAGCACTTTGAACGAAAACTGCGACGTGTGACCCGGCGCCGTGAACGAAGACGAAGCGCCGCCACCCGGCCCGGTGACCGCATGGAGGTCGATGTTGTGCGGCATCTTGGAAGTCGGGTGATTGTGCAACCGGAACTCGACGAGATCGCCTTCACGCACACGGATGAAGAGCCCGGGCACTTCCCCGCCGAACGTCCAGAAAAGGTAATCCACCCCGTCGGCGAGGCGCTTAACCACTTCTCGGACCTCGAGATCGACGATCACCTTCGTCGAGTGCTTGCGGTTGATCGGAGGCGGCACATTCGGGGCGGCGGTCAAGACCGCCTTCTCCTCTCCAGTGACATTCGCGGTGAGGTTCTTCGCGTTGGGATCGGTGAGCGGAGCGTTGCTGATCTCGGCCGCTCCTCCCTCGACACACAGGAGGGCAAGGGCAGCGGCGGCGGCGGCGAGAATTGGTGGGATATTTAACGTCTTCATGCAGGTGTAGCGTTGCCGCCTTTATCGGCTGAATGCCGAAAGGCCGCTGCACCGGGCTTGTCCCCCCTCGACCATTCCTTGTTCGATTCGAAATCGACCGCTTGCCAGTCGGGCCCGGTTTCCTACTCTCCGCGCCTCTTTATGCACACCACGAACGAGATTTTCGCCAAAATGTCGCCGGAAACGGCGGCCCAGATATTCACCCACGTCGGCGAAAACGAAAAGCACCTCCTCAAGGCCACGGTCGATACGCTCGCCGGCCAGCGGAAGCTGCGCCCCATCTTCGTCGAGCGGAAGCCGAAGAATGAGCGCTTTGCGTGGCTGAAAGAAGCGCTCGGCCGCAAGCAAAACGAAGGCATTGCCGCGCACCTGCTCCAGATCTGGCTGGTCGGCGCGCACAGCAAGTTGCTCTGCGATTTTCTCGACGGATTCGGCATCGCTCACGACGAGCACGGCACGATCGAAGACGTGCCTACCGCGCCGGAGAAGGCGAAGATCGTGGAAGTGGTGAGCGGCTTGCTCGAAAAGCATGATCCGGGTGTGGTCAAAGTCTATCTCCACGCCTTCCAAGCCACCGACGACAAGGGCGGCTGGAACACCCTGGAAGAGTTGCTCGGCGAGGATTCGCGGCTGAAGCTGTAGATCGGCGCCATGCCGTTCTTCCAGGAGCGACGCCGCCGCCGCTCTCCCGAATCATGCAAACCGTGCTCGAGCATCTCGGTGTGGCCGTTGCCGCAATCACCGGCGTGCTCGCCGCGCGAGGCAAGCAGGTGGATCTCTTCGGCGTGCTCGTGCTCGCCATCGTCACGGCATTTGGCGGCGGAACGATCCGGGATCTCGCGCTCGGGGTGCGCCCTGTCTTTTGGGTCAGCGATTCCTCCTTCATCGTCACGGCGACGGCGGCGGCGCTGGTGACATTCCTGCTGGCGCGCGGACGGAGACTGGGCAGCGGCACAGTGCTGCTCGTCGCTGACGCCTGCGCGCTCGCTTTCTTCACGATGGTCGGCACCCAGAAGGCGCTGCACTACGAGACGAGTCCATACATCGCGGTGACCATGGGCGTAATCACGGGCGTTGCAGGGGGAATGATGCGCGACGTGCTGGTGGATCGCATCCCGCTCGTGTTCGGCAAAGAGATTTACCTGTACGCTACCGCCGCCCTCGCTGGGGCGGTGGTCTTCGTGGGCCTGGAGCGCCTGTCCGCCGGCAGCTGGTGGAATATGCCCATCGGCACCATCGTTGCGCTCGTGCTCCGGCTCGCCGGGATTCGCTGGCGGTTGACCCTCCCGCTCTTCGAAGATCCGCGGCAGGAGTAAAGGGGTTGCCCTATTCGCCTTCGAGGGTCTATCTACCGCTCTGAATGGCAAACGTGGTTTTCGTATGGCACATGCATCAGCCATACTACGTCAATTCGGCGTCGAGACTGGCGATGATGCCGTGGGTGCGGTTGCACGCGGTGAAGGGCTATCTCGACATGATCAGCGTGCTCGCGGACTACCCTGGCATCCACGTGAACTTCAACCTCACGCCGGTGCTGATGCTGCAGATCGAGGAACTCGTCACCGGCACGGTGCGCGACCTGTGGCTGGAGTGGTCGAAGAAGCCCGCCGCTGAACTCGAGGAGCACGAGCAACTCGCGATCCTCGAGCACTTCTTCAAGATCCATCACGAAAACCTGCTCCACCCCTACCCGCGCTACGCCGAGCTCCTGGCCAAGCGCGGATCCGCCTTTTACCGCGACAAGGCTCGCGGCGACCTCAAGCACTGGAGCGCCGATGATTTTCGCGACCTGCAGACGTGGTACAATCTCGCCTGGTGCGGCTTCACCGCCGAGAAGCTTTTCCCGGAGCTGGCTGCTCTGAAGAAGAAAGGCCGGCATTTCACCGAGGAGGAGAAGCTGCGCGTGTTGGAAATCCACATGGAGATCCTGGCGCAAATCGCGCCCCTCTACGCGAAGGCCGAGGCTCGCGGGCAGGTGGAGCTTACGACCACACCGTTTTTCCACCCGATCCTTCCACTCGTGTACGACTCCGACTTCGCCGAGCGCTGCATGCCGGGACGCGCGCGGCCGAAGCGTTTCCATTGGCCGCAGGATGCGGAAGCGCAACTGCAGCTCGCGGTGGATCAACACACGAGGATGTTTGGGCGCGCCCCTCGCGGACTTTGGCCCAGCGAGGGCAGCATCGCGCCGGAACTCATCCCGCTGATGCACAAGGTCGGGTTGAAATATTTCTGCTCCGACGAGGAGAACCTTTTCAATTCCCTGCGCCGGGCCGGAGATCACTCGGATCACCTCGAGCTTTTCCAAGGCTGGCGCGTCGAGCATGCCGGTGCTGCGATCAATGCGATCTTCCGGGAGAAGCCGCTCAGCGATTTTATCGGCTTCATGGCCTGGCGCAACGAACCGCACCAAGCCGCGAGCCATTTGCTCACGCACTTCCGGCATATCTGCGACCAACTCAACCGGGAGAACGAACTCGTTCCGATCATCCTCGACGGCGAGAACTGCTGGGAAAACTTCCGCGACGGCGGCGAGACGTTTTTGCGAGAGTTATATGCCGGACTCTCCGACGACGACCGCCTGATCAGTTGCACAGTGGAGGATTACTTCCGGCGCAATCCTCCGAAGCGCTCGATCACCACGCTGCACAGCGGC
>CBHXZU010000315.1:0-7052 GCA_966125105.1 uncultured Prosthecobacter sp. | reverse complement strand
AGGGAGAGAAGGCAAAAGCACAAAGCCGCGCCTATTAGCCGCGACTTAGTCCTGCACGACGGGAGGAGGTGCATGGCGCAGAGTCTCCCGGGCAATCGCAGCTGACAAACCAAACGCGCAGCCCGCTACTCGGCGGCAGGCTGCTTTTTGCGCAACCCAGCGGGCATCTGCTGACGATCGCTATCGGGTTTGGCTTTCTTCTTTGGCGGCTCTTCGTTGGCGGGCGGTTCCGGATTGCCGGGGGGCGCGGGCTGCGCCGGCTGTGCCTGAGCGTCGCCGTGGGCGGGTTTTTGAGTTGGAGACTCGCCGGGTTTCCGATCCGCAGACGCACCTCCCTCGCGGAATGGCTTGAGCGGATTCGCTGGCTTTTCCGGAGTTCCTTGAGGAGCGCGAGCGGACGGCTGTTTGCGTTCCGGTTCCACAGCCGGCACATGGACTGGACTTTCCGGCGGCGGCACGGGTGCTGCGCCGTCCAGTGGCGAAGGTTTTTTGACGGCCTCACGCTCGGGTTTGATCGCGCTCGGTCCAGCATGCTTGCCTGGGTCCGGTTTATCGAGATTGCGACCCGGCTTCTCCGTGGCTTGGGGCGGTGTTGCCGGAGTCGGAGCAACTTCGGCCGGTTTCTCCGCACGCGGCGGTTTTGAAGGCGCCTCGCTTGCGGGATTGGCGGCTTCTGCGGGCGGGGGCGCCGGTGAGGGATTCCTGGCCGCCTCCGGCTGAGGGACCGGCTTTGCCGGAAGTTTATTTGAAGGAGCAGGCGGTCGTGGCGGCGTCTGCGGCTTCGCTTCTTCCGGGGTTGGCTTTACCGCCGGACGTTGCGGAGCGTCGGCAGGCCTCGGCGGAATCGAAGCCCGCTCCGCACCAGGCGCCGTCACGGCTGGCTTGGGCACGGGCTCGCCGGGAGCGATCGAAGGTTTCTCTGTGGAACGATCTTCTCGCGCAGGCCGCGAGGGAGTCGGCGGCTTCACCGATTCTGGTGTCACGGAGGCTGGTTGGGAAACCGGTGGCTCTGGCACGTCGGGCTTTTTCGGCGGGAGCGCAGGCGCGCTCGGACGCCCGCTTGACGTTGGCGGAGGGGATTTCCGGGCTTCCTCTTTCTGCTGCTCGCGAACTTCTGCGACAACCGCAGCCGGCGCGCCACTCCAGCCGCGCTCAACTTCGGGTGCCTTTACGTTTTCACGCACGCGTTTCGGCGGGCGGGTCTCCTTCGCCGCCGGCGCGACCACGGGCGCGAGAATGCGCAGCGTGTCTCCCCGCTCTTCCGCTTTGCCTGGTCCTTGCGCCACGCGCTCCACATTCATCCGGCGCACCTTTGCGCGCTGATTGATCTCCGCAAACTGCGGCCCCTCGTTTCGGACGATCACCCGGTTGTCGACGTTTTGATAAGTGATGTTCGTCACGTTCACCGATTGGCGAACGATCGTGATGTTCTGCTCGGGCTGCAGAACTTCGTTCACGTAAGTCGGCGCGCCGAAATTCTCGACCGCGACAAAGTTATAAAGGCCCGGCCCGATGTCATACCGGCTCTCGACCGCGGCGGTGAATCCGCCCCCCGAGTGCGCCTCCGGCGGCAACGGCGCCCAGCCGACATGTCGATCGTTCCGTCTCCACGAAACCCAGGCGGGGGCCCACTCGGAACCCGGAACCCACACCCAACCCAGGCCGCGGACCCGCGTCCACCGCCCGTAGTGATACGTCGCCCAGCCAAACGGCTCATTCGAAACCCACGTCCACCCATAGTTCGTGTAAGCCCAGTGCCCATCCACGTAGGGCCGCCACGACCCCTGCCTGGCGATCCGAGGCTGCCAGCAGTAACCATAGCGCTCCACCTCGATCCAATCTCCCTCCGGGTCCAGGGCGTCGTAGAAAAAGTCCAGCGTTTGCTCCGAGCGCTGATTTGCCAACCGCTCCTCCGCGAGCTGCTGGTCGCGCCTCCGCTGCTCGGCCCGGCGAAGCTCTTCCCGCCGCTCAGCGTCCCTCTCCTCTTCGCGGATTTTTGCAAGACGCGCATCGGCAGCGCGCTTCTGTTGCTCATCCAGGTTCGCGCGATCCTGCTCCAGTTTCGCCCGCTCGGCCGCGAGATCGTTCCGCTGTTTTTCCAAATCCGCCAAAGCGGCGGCCGCATCACGATCTGCCTGGCGTTGCTCCAATTCGCGCAATTCCACGATGCGGCGTTCGTCTGCCTCCCACTGCTCCTGCCGCTTCTTATCCTCGGATGAATCTACGGATGGGCGCTTATCGCACGCCGCAATTCCGCACGCCGCCGCAGCGGAAACCAGGAAGAGGAATCGTCTCATGTAAGAATCAATCTCGTGATTGGACTTCTCGGCCGCAGGTTTATTCGAAGGCGGGCCGATCAATCCGTAAAAGGTTGCGCGCAAACGTCGGCGGCCGGTTGCCAGCCGGGTTGCGCATGCGCCGCTGGGCGCCGTCGCAGAGCGTCAGCCTCAAGCGTCGAGCACCGCCAGGGACAATCGGCGCCAGGATGCCCTTCGGCGCAACGTTAATATCCTGAATTGGAACGCGTTTCACACCTTTCAGCACGCATGGCACGCGACGCGCAAACCATGTCATCGCGACCGAAAGTCATGTTTTCCGTATCTCAAGTCATGTCTGTGAGGCCAGAAGCCATGTACAGGGCACCGAAAGTCATGTACAGATCGACCGAAAGTCGTGTACAGGGCAGCGAAAGCCTTGTACAAATCGACCGAAAGTCATGTTTTCCGGCCCGGAAGTCATGTCACGGGGACCGAAAGAACTGTAAAGATCGGCCAAAAGTCATGTCAGGGACCTCGCAAGTTTGGCCGGCGCGCCTGTTTGCTCAGTTCGTCCGCGCTTGAGCGGCGTTGATGGCCGTGAATCTCCCATCGCCGTCGGCGTCGAGCCAGACGGGATTCGTGATGCCGATGGAGCGGCCGGTCCATTTGGGTGATGTCGGTTGGTAAGGTCTGGACATCGCCCAGAATGGAGCGGTGACCGCGGGACCGGTGGCGACCGCGATGAGGTGCGTGTCTTTTTGAGGGCGCGGTATGGTCCACGTGAAAGACGTCTTCTCTCCGCCGACTCCGGCGCGGTCGGCGGAAACCGTTCCTTCCTGGATTCGCTCGCCGTTGGCGAACAACTCGACCTTCTCCGCTTTGACCCACGAAGGGCCCGAAACCCTTACCACCACACGCACCACCTCCGGCAATCCCGTGGCCAGATCGCCAACGCGGAAACGATCCTCCACGACCACTTCGGGAAGCAGCCCCATGCTGACGATCGCTTTTCCGGCGCGCAGATTTTTGCAAGCCAACCCGATGTCGATTTGACCGGGATCGTCATCCGGCGCGGTGATGTAGGTGCGAGCCTGACCCACAATGAATCGGCTCACATCGTGCGAGTCGCTCGCCCCGATGCCCACGATGCGATGACCGCGATTGAGGAGCGCAAACCAATCGCGAATCACCAGCATCGAATCCGTTTGTTGCGCGCCAGAATTGACGAGTTCCATCGCGTCGAAGCTCAGGTCCAGACCAGCAGGGTTCTCCCCAGTCTGCGTATTGAAGTTCTGCGGGTCGAAAGGGCGAAACTTCGTGTGAATGCTCCGCGGATGGTTGAGCAACACCACCTGCACTCCCGGCACGTGGCGCATCCCAGCGAGCAGATCCTTCCAATCGGTGAGCTTCGCGTCCGGCACCGCAGCGCCTGCGTCTACTGGGAAGATATTGAAGTGACCGCGTGAAGTAGTGACTTCGTTTCCGCGCACCGGGGTGAAGTAGCGCGCCACACCCATGCGCCCCGCGGCTTCAGCGTAATCCGCGTGCTGATTGTGCTCCGTCGCGACCGGAAGCTCGATGCCCTCCCCTGCGATCGTGAGCATGCGCTCGTCGAGCGTGGAATCGCCGTGGCCGCTCAGCGTGAGCGTGTGAATGTGCGTGTCGCAACTCACCATGCCCGACACGGGAACTTCGCGGTGAATCTGCATCACCACACTCCCCCCTTCTCCCGCGCGAAGGTCCACCGTTTGCGACGCCACGCTGTATTCGAATCCACGCGACGCATAGATGGTGTATTTGCCGGGACGCAAACCGAGTGCCGCGCGGCCGGTACCGGTGTAAACGACTCCGGGGCGCGCTGCTTTTCCATCCTGCAGCGCAACCAACGGAACGAGCGTTCCGTTGAAATCGGCCACCGTGATGCGCGCTGGAGATTCTCCGCGATCGTCCCGTACTTGGACTTGCAGGCCCGATTGCGCAATGGCCGCTCTGACCGGCGCAAACTCGATCCGGATGTCGCCGAGGACGATATCGTCCTTGTTTCCCGGCAGCGTGGCGATCGTCAGCACGTTGTCTTTCTCTCGCAGAACACCGGGAGGGATGGGGAGCGTATGAACGAGGTCCTCCTCCATGAGGAAGAGTTTCCCGAGCGCCCTGCCGTTGAGAGCGACGCGCCACTCAAGTTTTACGTCGGCCTGACGAATGAACAGCGTTGCCTCGGCGGCATTTGGCTGCGCGTCGAAATGAAACTCCGCGTAGGCAGACTTCGCCCGGTCGTTTTCGAACCATTCCCACTCGGGCGCCTCCGCATCACCGAGGCGTGCTCGCTCAGCGTTCACGACGATGCGCGCATCGTCGGCAACAGCGATTGCGCACAAGGCGGCGAAAGTTGCCGCCGACGCGAACCATGGAGCGAGCTTCTGGTGAAGGGAGATCACGTGATGCCAACCCGCCAGTCGCTCATTGCTTGGCTGGAGGCGCATTCTCGCGCCAACCGGAACGGCGGCCTTATTTTTGCAGTTCCTTCAGGAGGAACTCATTCGGCTCGATCGCCGCGGCATTTGGATCTCCCGCAACCTTGAGCAGCACCGTCGCGCCGACCGAGTCGCCCTTTTCCTTCAGCTTCTGGCCGAAGGCCGCATGATGGATTGCAGCGCCGGGATTCGGGGCAGGAAGTTCGCTCGGCTTCCCGTAGACCAAGAGGGCCGGCGGATCATTCTTGTCGACGTGATTATAGGCGGAGAACTCGCGGTAGAGGTCGGCGTATTGCGCGTGCTTTTCCACAGCTTCGGCGCCGGAGCTCGCCCCAACGGCGCGGCTGATCATCGCGTGGTCGAGCACTTTCGGCCCCACCCAATCGACGATCAGCTTCGGATCGATCGCGGTCTGGCCGATGGAACCGACCGCCGCGCGAAGGCGCGTGGATTCGCGCGCCACCGGGTCGGTGCTTCTCGGATCGGCGAGGTCGTCGTGAAAGTTCAGCCAGAGGCTGGTGCATGCTCCGGCAGATCCTCCGCTCGCGGCGAAGCGCGTCTTGTCGAAGTTCCATTCGCCCGATTTCGACCGAAGGAATTGAATCGCTCGGGCCGCGTCATGCACGGGAGCAGGCAGCGGCGCGATCGTGGAATAACGATAATTCACCGCCGCAACGCTGACACCGTGATCGAGCATGAACTTCAGCGTGGCCGCCGCGAGAGTGTTCTTGTCACCGTTAATCCAGCCTCCGCCATGGATGTACACGTAGACCGGGGTCGGCTTTTCGGACTTGGCGAGCCATAAATCGAAGACGTTGCGCTCGTGTGGACCGTACGAAACGTTCGCGTGGGTCGGTGCGGGAAGCGGTTCGACTTTGCGCGCGGGCCGCGGCTTTTCGGCCGTCGGCGACGGCGCAGGAACGACCGGGGCCGCGGGCGCTGCTGAAGCAGCGGGAGACGCAGGTTCCGCGGCCATTGCAGTGAGCGAAGCAGCGGCAGCGACGAGGGAGCAAAGGACGGGTTTCATGGAGAGATGAATGCCATCGGCCTTAGCGATCCCTCCCTCGCGGCGCAAGGGGAACGACGAAGCGTGTGGGACACGCTGCGGGCTTTTCTCAACGGCACCGCTGAGGTGCTCGGCCATGGGCGGTGCTGGATTTACGGGGCGGGTGTCAGCGTCCACTCAAGGATGACGCCGGGGACTGGCGCAAAACCTTCACCTTTGCCTTGGGATTGCAGCAGCGCTCCATACAGCGAGCGGGTCCGGCGTTCCACAGGATCGAAGAAACTGCCGGTCAGCACACCCGTGGTCTTACTCACGGTGAGCTTCAGCTTCTGCGCGGTCGAGAAGAACGCGAACTTGTTCTGCGCGGTGAAGTTCACGGAGTTGTCTTCGAACACGGAAGAAGAGTTCTGCAGACTGAACGTCAGCGTGCCAGGAGTGATGACCGGCACATTCCGAATCGCGACCCACGGTGAGCTTTCGATCTCCATCGTGCTTGTGAGGCCTCCGCTCCAGTAGCCGAACTTTGCCTGCGCGGGTTTGCGCCAGCCGATAACCCCGCTGAGCCCGGCAGCTGTCACCTGGAGCGGACCAGCGATCTGTCCCGCATACGGCGCCTTCGGCACGTATAGCGGCGAATAGAAGGCAACGGAATCCTGAGGGCTCAGCAGCGCGCTGCCCTTTACCGTCGCGTTGTCCGGGAGTTTTCCGATCCAGGAAACAGCACCGCTGGGCGCCACTTTGACCGCAAGATAACCGCATCCGTGAACGTCTGATGGGTTCGGCGCCACCGGCTTCAGGTGCATGGTGTACTGGCCCGCGCGCGCGGCAGGCTGCGTCCGCAGGCGCTTTGGGATCAAGGGCAAGTCCGCTAATGCGGGCTCCGCGACTCCGACTTGAGTTACCTCAGCCGACATGGTCCGAACGGAGCCACTGAGATCGAGCACCAGGGTCAACGATGAGTCGTTCCGGCGCTTCACCTCGATTTGGCTGTGGAGATCCAGATCGAATTGACCTTTGAAGGCGTGCGAAAGGCCCAGGTAATCGACTTTACCCGTCACCTTGCCGGTCTTCGTCACTGTAGCCGTGACACGGCCGGGGAAGACGCCACCCGCGTCCGCCGCGTTGTCGCGGACCAGCACCGCCTGGAAGGCACCTGCAGTGCCCGGCCAATCGATGAAGCTCAAAGCCACCGGGATACTGGTCACATCACCGAGCATGTTGGTGATCACGACTTTGTATTCCCCGATATCCCCCGTCCCCGCTGCAGCTATCGAATAGGACGCGTTCGTTGCTCCCTGGATCGGTGCATTATTG
>CBHXZU010000314.1:0-7055 GCA_966125105.1 uncultured Prosthecobacter sp. | reverse complement strand
TCCGGCCGATGCGCATGCGGCGTGTGATTTTACCGGGAGTCAGAGCTGCCATTTCGTGCGCAAATCGGTCGCATTGAAGCCAAACGACCTCGAGCGGCCAAGTGGATGTTTGCGTTTAAGGAAATCGTTGCAGGAACGATGAAGCGCGAGCTTCCAGGATTGGAACCTTATCGGCTCCTACGGCTGGAAGTCCCTTCTCCCCAGACTGCCCAACAGCGAAGATGCCCTCCCTACTTCTTCTTCAGCGAAGCTAGATACTCGACCAGGTCGACGAGGTCTTCCTGCGAAAGGACGGCGCTTAGGCCCGCTGGCATGAGCGACGTCGCGAGCTTTTCGCGCTTCACGACTTCCTTCGGGTTCACCTTCTGAGTCGCTCCACCGGGCAAAACGATGAGGATTTCATCCTTCGTTTCGCTGCGCACAATTCCTCCGACAGCTCCCTCCTTCAGCGTGAACTGCTGCGTTTCGAAGCCCATCGAGATGCCGGCATTTGGATTCAGGATCGCCTCGTAGAGCGCCTCTTTTGGCAACTTGCCGCCGATCTCAGAAAGGCCGGGACCGACATCAAATCCAACATCGCCGATCTTGTGGCAGGTGACGCAAGTCGACTCCAAACGCGCAAAGACAGCTTTGCCTTTCGCCGGATCGCCCGAGAGCTTTGCGAGGCTTGCGATGGGCGGTAGCGCTTTCCCGCCTTGCGAACTCGGAAGCGGGAAGTAGGTCGCGAGATCGTCGCTCAACTTGGCATATTGAACGGCGCGCAATGCCGAGGCCGCGGTCAGCTTCAATGCCTCGGGAAACTTGTTTTCCCTTGCGAGTTTCACCAGCGCTTCGGCCCCAGGCTGAGTCCGGGCAAGCGCTTGCACGGCATGCTTCCGAGCGTCGGCGTTGCTCTCAGGATTCACAACGAGCGCCATGAGCCGCGTGATTGCCCGCCCGCTTCCACTGGCTCCGAGGAGATCGATCACTTCGGCCGATTGCGGTCCAGCGAGCGCTTCAGTGATCAATGCCTCGCCATCACGGTCGGTGAAAATGAGTTTCACCGCATCGGCCGCGAGCGGATCGCGAGAAAACTTCAGTCCGGTGGCGAGCAACCCTTTCGCCTGCCCTTCGGCGCCGAAATCGCGAACGAGTTCGATGAACTGCGGAGTTCCCTTCGCTGATTCGAGCGCGCCACCAAGCGCCCTCACAATACTCGGCTCCTTCGAACCCTTCAAGCGCGCCAGCGCCTCTCGGGCGATTTCGTCAGCCGCTTTTCCGCTGGTGGCAACTTCGACGAGCGCCGCGGTGCGAGCCTCCGATTGCGGCGTGAAATCAAACGCGCGGACATAGCGAAGTTGCTCATCGGAGGGAACGGACTTGTCCTGCAGTAACTTCGCGAGCAAGCCGTTCGCTTTCGCCGCCCTCATCCGCCAGACAATGTCGCGTCCCGCCGGCGTGTTCCATTTGTCGCCCACGGCGTCGAGCCACGCATCGAAACAAGCGTCCTCATTCCCGATCGCACCGATGCCGAGCGCTTCAAGGTACCAGCGGTCTTTGCCATCATGCTGCAGAGCCAAAGCAGTCCAGGCCTTCGCGATGTCCTTGCCGCCCTTGAGCGCAATCGCGATCTGGCGCCGCACCGCAGGCGTATCCTTCATCAGTTTCGCCACGAGCGCTTCGTTCTCCACGATCGGTGCCACATCCAGGTCGCGGGTGTGGGAAAGGACCGAGCACAAACGGATCGCGAAGATGCGGACGTTCTCATCCGAATCGCCCAGTCCAGCGGTCAGCGCTTTGATCTCATTGCCCTTGATCTGCGAAAGGATGCCCAGCGCGCGGGCGCGGAAACGCGGATTGGCGTCCTTCGCAAGCTTCTCGAGTTCGCCCACGGCCTTGTCGCCCATCGCGTGCAGCGCGGTCCACGCCATGTATTGCGTGGCGCGGTTCGGCGAGCGCAGCGCGGCCACTGCGCCTGCGGCCGACGACACATCGGCGTTTGCCGCCCCGCCCGCCGCTGCTCCCGTTGCGGAAACGCGATACACGCGCCCCATGATCTTGCCGGGTTCGTGATCACCCATCGCGTGACCACCGACGCCCGGATCGTACCAGTCCGAAACGACCAGCGTGCCATCCGGCGCGATCGCGCAATCGCTGGCGCGGTACCAGGAGTCGCTGCCCGTCAGAATGTCGACCATCTCCGCCGTGTAGCCCGCGCCATAGGGGGAAACCGGGTATGCGCGCGTGGTGCGCGGTCCCGCATCGCAGTGAATGATCTGGTTGGCAAACCTCGCTCCGAGCGCGGTGCCCTCGTTGATCGTGATGCCGGTCGGCGAGCCCGCGCCGGTCTGCAGCAGGTTCGGCACGACACCAGGGTCATTTTGATACCAGTGCCGCAGAGGGATTTCTTTCTCGAGATTGGTGCGCTTGGCAGACCAACCGGCGCCGGTCTTTTCATCGGTGTAACCGAAGTTGCCGAACTCCATGACGTAGTTGATGCGAACGCCTTTGTTCCCGTCGTCGTCATTGTCGCTCTGCCACATCGTTCCGAACGAATCCACCGTCACCTCGTAGTTGTTGCGGAAGTTGTGGCCGAGGGTCTCGACGTTCGTCGCTTTCCCGGTCGCGAGGTCGATGTCGCAACGGAAGACCATGCCCTTTCGGTAGGGCGTGCCCTTGTTGTTGATGTCATTCCCCGCGAGATCCTTCACCACGGTGCCGTCGGGCCACGTGAGGCTCGTCGCGGCATCGCCGAAATTGAAATAGAACTTTCCATCCGGCCCAAACAGGAACGCGTGGATCTGGTGATCATAGTCCCACGTGCCGGTCGTCTTGAAAATCTTCACCGACTCGTCGACCACGTCGTCGCCGTCCTTGTCGGTCAGCAACCAAACGTTCGGCGCAGCACTGACGATCACTTTCGTGCCTTTGGCCTGCGGCAGGACACAAATGCCGAGCGGATTGGTCAGCTCGGGGTTTTGGAAGAACGTCTTGTCCTTATCCGCCACGCCGTCGCCGTTCGTGTCTTCGAGGATGACGACGCGATCCCCTTCCGGACGGATCTTTCCGTACCTGCGGTAGTTGATGCACTCCACCGCCCACACGCGCCCGCGATGATCGACATCGATGTCCGTTGGATTTTGAACCATCGGTTCGGCCGCGACGAGCGACGCCTTCAGCCCTTCAGGCGTTTTGAAGGTGCTCATATTTGCCTGGGCTTTTTCCAACCCATAGCGATCAGGACCGCCGGCGGACTTCGTGCCCGTGGCGTTCGAACCGGCGGGCGGCGCCTCGGTGTAGACTTTGAAAACCACGGATGAAGCATCGCCCTGGTCCGTTCCGCCATTATCGACTCCGCCTTTCGCTTCAAAGGCCACCACGCCTTGCGGAAGATCAAACGCGATTAGCGAAGGCGCATGCGCGCCGAAACCGAACTCCACCGGCTTGCCCTGCACGCGCATCGGTTTGCTGTTTGCGTTGAGATTCACCCCGAGCTTTCCCCACGCAACCGACGATGACTTCGGCTGAAGCTCCGTAAGCTTGATCTTCGATCCATCCGCCTTGATCAGCACAGGCTCCATCCAGTTCGCCCAGTCGGCGGTGAAGCCATCACCCGCGTCCGTGGCGAGCAGGTAGAGTTCTTTCGCGCCCTTGAGGTCGGCGCGGATTGGCACTGGTTCGCGCGTAACGACCTTCGACTCGTAAACGGGTTTCGCCGGCGCGCCGAACACGGGCAGGCTCACGGTGGACGCGACGGCAAACAGCAGGGCGGATTTATTCATGGGTCGGGTGTTTCAATCCAAAAACGGCCCGTGACTTTGGGTAGCTCGCCGCAAACCCGCAAACTCAAACCAGCTACCCGAAATGAGGATGTCGAAGTCTCGACGCGTTCGAAGCGCGTTCTTTTGCAGAATCGCTCATGCTTCTGCGTAGCGAGCATCCCCCGAACGTCGGTCATCCTGAACGGAGTGGCGAGGAACGAGCCCGAAGTGAAGGACCCCGAGCCATCCACGAGACCTTTGGCCAGTGAAATGGTCCGTGAACCGATAAAGCGCTTGTGAGTCGAGTCCCGTCAGAGACGCGATCCCGGCTACGCAGCAAACCACGCCGGCTCATTCCCCGGCTTCCACTTGATGTTGCACCCAATGCTCGGCCGCTGATCTGGATTCACGGGAGCACCACTGAGCACCGCATCCAGGGCCGCGCGCAGATCTTTGCCATCCAGGGTGCCGCGACCGGGACGATCGGCGCCGCGTGAAGGACGCGAGTCGTCGAGTTGCCCGCGATAGACGAGCTTTCGCTCTGCGTCGAAGAGGAAGAAGTCCGGCGTGCACGCCGCGCTGTAGGCATGCGCGACTTCCTGCGTTTCGTCGTAAAGAATGGGAAAGGCGAGGCCCGCTTTTTCCGCCATGTGCGCGGTCGGCGCCGGCGCGTCATCAGGATATTGAGCCACGTCGTTCGAGGTGATCCCCACAATGCCCACTTCGCGGTCCTCATAGTCCGCGATAATGCGCGCCAACTCCGGCCGCACGTGCACCACGTAGGGACAGTGCGCGCAAAGGAAGACTACCAGCAACGCCTTCTTCCCGCGGAAATCCGAGAGGCTGTAAGGCCGGCCCGTTGCGACGTGCGGAAGAGTGAAGTCCGGCGCGACCGTGCCCAGCGCCAGCATCGTGGATTGATGTGCCATGCTTGCAGCTTGCTGAAAGCAGAGACGCCGCGTCCAGTGCTTTGCGCACCAGACGCGGCGTCGAGGAATTGAATCCTGCGTTCGTTAGAACGAGCCGGAAGTGTCTTTCGTGAGCCCCTTGGTCAGCTCAGAAAAGTTCGGCACATCCTTGCGGTTTTGCACGACATCATCGACCAAGCCGTAATCCTTCGCCTCCTGCGCGGTCATGAAGTAGTCGCGATCGCAATCGCGATCGACCTTCTCCTGCGGCTGGCCGGTGTGATGAGCGATGATCTTCTTCACGCGGCGATTCAGCTTGTAGAGAAACTCCACCGTGCGCTCAACGTCCGCCGCCGTGCCGCGGGCGCCGCCGCTGGCCTGGTGGATCATGATGTCACTATTCGGCAGGGCATAACGCTTGCCCTTCGTGC
Organism: uncultured Prosthecobacter sp.; assembly: GCA_966125105.1. Classification (GTDB taxonomy): domain Bacteria; phylum Verrucomicrobiota; class Verrucomicrobiia; order Chthoniobacterales; family Chthoniobacteraceae; genus SXWH01. The sequence continues at coordinate 1,976 of CBHXZU010000314.1, read as the reverse complement.
CTGCGCACAGAAGGACGGCGCCCATGCTGGCCGCCATGCCGATGCAGTAGGTGTTCACGTCACACGTGAGGAACTGCATCGTGTCATAAATCGCCAGGCCCGCGGTGATCGATCCGCCGGGGCTGTTGATATAAAAGTGAATGTCCCGCTTCGGATCGTCCATCTGCAGAAACAGCATCTGGGCGATGATCTGGTTCCCCGTGTAGTCGTTCACCTCGTCACCAAGGAAGATGATCCGATCCTTCATCAGCCGGGAAAACACGTCCCAGCCCATTATTTGCCCATTGGGCAACGTCTCGTACACGGAGATCATTCGGGGCCTCATCGATGAAAAGTCTGCGCCGCCATGCGGCCGGATAATGCCAGATTGATTAAACATACGTCCCTTACGGATAAGCGCGACTTGCGCGCGAACGCTACTTGTTTTCGCTTTCCGCAGCAGACGGAGATTCCGACTGCGCTGCAGGCTGCTCACTGGAAATCGTCACCGACGCTTCCTTCGCGACGAAATCGAGCGTCTTGGCAGAGAGAATTTCCTCGCTGATCTGGTCGATCGCATTCCGCTTTTGAAGTTCCTTCAGCATCTTGTCGAAGGTCATGTCGTAGCGGCGGGCAAGCTGGCTGATGCGAACGCGCAATTCGGCTTCCGAGACGCGGATCTTCTCCTGTTCGGCGATGCGGAGGAGAATGAAGTTCCCCTTCAGGCGCTCACGCGCGCTCTGCGCCGCGCTGCCAACGAGCTCCCGCTCGTGCTCCTTCAGCACTTCCTCCGTCACTCCACGCGATTGGTTCTCGCGGAGAATGTCGGAAAGGATCTGCTGGGTCTGCTGGCGAACGAGGTGCGTGGGCAACTCGCATTCCACCTTCGAGAGCAGCGCGCTCATCACGCTGTTGCGCTTGGCGGCTTCCGCATTCGACTTCTTCTGGCGCTCGAGTTCTTCGCTAGCGAGCACGCGGAGGTCAGCGAGCGTCTTGCCCTTGGCGATGCTATCGGCGAATTCATCGTTCAACTCAGGCAGCGCGCGAGCCTTCACGCCTTTCAGCGTCACCTTGTAGTGAATCTTCGTGCCGGGCATGCCTTCCACTGGGAAATCGGCGGGAACTTCCACGTCGAACTCACGCGTGTCGCCGACATTGGCGCCGACCAGGTTCTGGCAGAAGCCAGGGAAGAACGCTTCGTCCGTCATCTTAATCCAGAAGTCCGCGTTATGCGTCAGCGGTTTCCCGGCTTTCGGGAACTTCGCGTGCACCGGCTCGCCGTCGATTGTGCCATCATAGTCGACGACCACGTAATCTTCCATCTGCGCGGCGCGGGCCGGCTCCACGTCCGGGAAATCCGCCTGCTGCTCGCGGAGATTCTCGATCGCCTGATCGACTTCCGCATCGGTCACGTCCGTGTTCGGCACGGTGATCGGGATGCCTTTGTAATCCGGCAAATCGAACGCGGGTTGAAGAATCACGGTCGCGCGGAACTTGAGCGATTGATCGTCGCCCCACACCACGTCTTCCACTTCGCTCAGCGAGAGGACGCGAAGGCCCTTGTCCGTGATCGCCTGGCGCGTCGCATCCGTGAGGACCTGCTTCGTCACCTCGTCCTTGATCTCGGTGTTGAACTTCTTCTCGACGACCGAACGCGGCGCCTTGCCTGCGCGGAAACCAGGCAGCTTCGCAAACTTCGTGTACTGCTTGGTCACTTCTTCACGCTTCTTCGTGACGGCATCCGGCTCCACCTCGATGCGGAGGTTGGCGAGACAGTTCGGCAGAGCTTGGAATTCAACGTTCATGACTTTTGGCAAAAATGAAAGGGGGCCGAAAATAACGGGCGAACTGCGCTTGCCAAGCGGGGACTTGGGGAAAAAACAAGCGGGTAAATCGCGCTATTTTGGCCGGGTGCTTCCTCGCGAATCGGGAATCTCGGACCGGAAGTTCGCAAACTCCAGTTCGTCCCAATACTCCCCGCGAACCGCGCTAGCCCG
>CBHXZU010000313.1:0-7062 GCA_966125105.1 uncultured Prosthecobacter sp. | reverse complement strand
GGAGTCGCACTCGGCAGACAAGGGGCGAGGGCGGGTGGGTAAAACTGCCCGCCCTCAATTCCCCAAAGTTTAGACGATGGAATTGCTTTTCTTCTACCCGGAACGTTTGCGCATCTCGCGGCGCATCGCATGCGCGCTGGTCGGCCTCGCGCTTTTCTTCGCCGGCGCAGCGTTGCGCGGAGAGGTGATTATTACGGAGTTTCTCGCCGAGAACGACGGCGGACTCGCCGACGTGGATGGCGATCATCCCGATTGGATCGAGTTGTTCAACAATGGCGCCGGTTCGGTGGACTTGGCCGGTTGGCGCCTCAGCGATAACCCGACAGTCCCCGCGAAGTGGATCTTTCCCGCCGTTACGCTCGCGAGCGGGAGTCGCCTGGTCGTTTTCGCATCGGAGAAGGATCGGCGCGATCCCGCGCAGGAACTGCATACGAATTTCAAACTTGATTCGGGTGGCGAGTCCGTAGTGCTGAGCAAGCCTGACGGCACGGTGACGAGCCGCTTCGATTATCCGGATCAAAAGAAGAACATCAGCTATGGCGAGGGCACGATGGTCGCGGCGGAAGAGCTTGTGACCTCCACGAGCACGGGGAAAATTCTTGTTCCTGCAAACAACACACTCGGGACGTCGTGGACCAGTGCAGGTTTCGACGATGCGGGTTGGACGGCGGCAAGCAGTCGGATCGGCTACCAGGCCGGTGCCGCCGCTCCGGGCTTGCCGATCGCATACTGGACCTTCGATGACACCACCGCGAACGAGATTGTTGGCCGCCCTGCGCTGACCCTGGTCGGATCGACCTATAATCCGGTGGTGCCGGGGCAGATCGGTGACGGCAAATCCCTGCATTTCGACCGCCTCTCCGGCAACTACGCGACGGCACTGCTCGATGTGTCCGAGACGGCTTACACGGCGTCGATGTGGTTCCGGTCGACGTCGAATACGACCGGCATTTTCGCGGTGCACGGGGGGCCTCTCGGCGTCCGCGGCCATGATCGGCACATTTATCTGCTCGATGGAAACATCGGCATGCGCACCTACAACGCAACCGCGGTGGTCTCGACAGGGAAGAACTTCGCCGACGGCGCCTGGCACCACGTTGCGCATGTTGTCGGAGTCGGGGGACAAAAGCTTTACGTCGACGGGCAGCTGTTGCTCACCAGCACGAAGGCGCAGTCGGACTTCACTACGCAGGATACAATCACCATCGGCTACTCGAATGACGCGACCGGCGCCTTGTATCATGAAGGAGAGATCGACGACGTCGCAATCTGGAGCGACGCGCTTGGCGCCGCAGCCATCCAATCTCTCGCCGCAGGAACGAGTCCAATGCTGGTGTCCGGATTCGACCCCTACATCGGCACGGATGTCGAAGCAGCCGCTCGGAACATCAATGCGACGGTTTACGCGCGGCTGCCGTTCTCGGTGAATCGCGCGACTCCATTCACCCAGGCGACCCTCCGCCTGCGTTACGACGACGGTTTTGTGGCCTACATCGACGGAACCGAGGTGGCCCGCCGGAACGCCCCTGCGGCGCCGACGTACAACTCGACTGCCACCAGTGATCGCGCGGCTGACGCTGCGATCGCATTCGAGACGATCGATATCACGGCAAGTGTCGGATTGCTGACAAACGGCAACCACGTCCTGGCAATCCACGCGTTGAACGACGCGGCTGGGAGTAATGAGTTCCTCCTAAATGCCGAATTGTCCGCCGCCACGTTATCGCAGCAAGGCGCGATCTTCCTCGAGCCGCCCACGCCCGGACAGCCGAATGGAACCGGCTTCGGCGGCTATGTCGCGGATACCGTTTTCCTGCCGAAACGCGGCTTCTTTGACACGGCGCAGAACGTGTTGATCAGCACCGCCACTCCTGGCGCGACCATTGCATACACGATTGATGGCACCGATCCGTCGCCGACGAATGGCGTCCAGGTTGCTCCCGCGAATAGCACGACACCGCCGACCGTTGCCCTGAATGTCGCGGATACCAAGGCGATCCGGGCGATGGCGTATAAGACGGGAACGGGATTGCGCGCGACGAACGTGGATTCCCACACCTACATTTTCCCAAACAAGGTTCTCGCGCAGCCGAACAATCCGCCGGGATTCAATCCGCAATGGAGCGGCCGCGCCGCGGACTATGGCATGGATCAAAACGTCGTGAACACGACGCTGCCCGGCTACGGCGTTCGCGAAGGATTGCTGTCGCTCCCGACGATCAGCGTGACGTGCAAGAACAGCGACCTGTTCGATGCGCCATTTGGAATCTACTACAACACCAGCCTGCGCGGCGCATTCGGGGAGAAAAAGGTTTCCGTCGAGTGGATCAATCCGGACGGCACACCCGGTTGGCACGTGCAAGCCGGAGCAAGGTTGCACGGTAATTCCAGCCGAGCGCACACGTTCACTCCGAAGCACCCGATCCGGCTAAAGTTTCGGGACGAATACGGTGACGGGAAGTTCAACCGAGACCTGTTCGGGAAAGGCGCGGCCGACAAGTTCGACGAACTTATATTGAGGGGATGTAGCACGGATTCGTTTCCGGTGGTCGATGGCGGCGCTTCGGATGGCGAGCAGCGCTGGAACAATGACAAAGCCACTTATCTCCGGGATCAGTTCATTCGCGACACGCTAAACGCGCTGGGGTGGCCGAACCCTCACGGCGAATACTGTCACCTCTACATCAACGGGCTCTATTGGGGACTTTACAATATTAGCGAGCGGCCTTCGGCCGAGTTCTTTTCCGAGACGTTTGGAGGGGAGGATGAAGAATGGGACGTCATCAAAGATTTACAGGAGGTGAATGACGGGAATCGCGCTGCGTGGGACGCAATGCTGGCCATCACAAATGATGGGACGCTCACCTACGAAGAGCGCGCTCAGAAGCTGATTGGCAATAATCCAGACGGCACACGGAATCCCGGTTGCGAAGTCTATCTGCACCTGCCGTCGTTCATTGATTACATGATCGTGCACATCGCGGCCGGCGCCGAAGATTGGCCGGATCGCAATTTCTGGGCCGGTCGACGCAGGGGCGCGGGCAGTGACGGCTTTCATTTTGTAGTATGGGACCAGGAGATCTCGAACGACTCGCTGACCCGCCTCAGCGGTCGCGGAAGCGGCAATCCATTTGGAACCGTCGGCGACCCGGCGTTTCAGAATACAGTCGATCGCAAAGGGCCCGCCGGTCTCTACGACACGCTCCGGCGTGCTCCGACGTTCCAGCAGAAGTTCCGCGAGCGAATTCACCAGTTGCTCCTCAACAACGGCCCGCTTTCGCCGGCGGCGAACAAGGCACGATGGGCCGCGCGGATGGCGGAGATCGATAAGGCCGTTGTCGCGGAGAGCGCGCGATGGGGCGACGGGAACGGCGAGGGAGCCAAGAAGCGTGAGACCACCTGGCTGAATAACATGGCGTATATGATGACGCCGAAGACTGGATATTTTGACGCAGTTCTTCCGATCCAGATCGAGCGTTTCCGTAGCGCCGGCATATACCCTTCGATGAACCAGCCCCTAATGAGCCAGCAGGGCGGGGTCGTTCCGCCGGGATACGAGCTCTTTTTCACCACTGATCAACCGTACGCGTACTACACAATCGATGGATCTGATCCAATGGATCCCGCTACGGGTGAGCCATCGGCTTCCGCGTTACCCTACGCAGGTGGTGTGTATCAGACAGACGTTGTTCCTCAGAGTGGGCTCTGGCATTACTTCGTTTCGAAGAATGCGCCGCTCGGCGATTGGAAAAAGGTGGAATACGACGACGGCTTCTGGCCGGAAGGACAGGCGCAGCTCGGCTATGGTGACGGCGATGAAGTGACCGTGATCGGCGACGGGGGCAATCCCGCCTCACGTAACATCACCACGTATTTCCGAAATAGGTTTTTGATGGATTCGATGCCACTCACGGCGACGCTGCACCTCCTGCGTGACGATGGCGCTGTCGTGTATTTGAACGGAAAAGAGGTCGCCCGATCGAACATGCATCCGACCAAGCCCATTGCCTGGTCCACCACGGCGAGCACGAACGCCTCGGGCGTGGATGAGAGCTCGTATTTCTATCAATACACCCTCGATCCGGCCGACTTCGTGGTTGGTGAAAATGTCCTCGCTATCGAGCTGCACCAGGTGAGTTCTACAAGCGATGACCTGAGCTTCGATGCGCGCCTCGAGGTGCTGACGGGACTGCCCACCGCAGGCATCGTGCTCGATAATTCCACCCTGGTGAAAGTGCGCGCGCGCAGCTTCACGGGAGAGTGGAGCGGATTGAACAGCGCCTTTTTTGCCATCGGCCTGGTTCCGGCGAGCAGCTCGAATCTCGCGGTATCCGAATTGCACTACCACCCGGCTGATCCCGTCCTCCCAGCGGAGCTGGCCGTGAGCGCCGATCCGGACGATTACGAGTTCATCGAACTGATGAACATTGGATCATCGGGCATCGACTGCACCGGCGTGGCATTTACCACCGGCGTGGAGTTTCATTTCCCGGCGGGATATGTGCTGCCCCCAGGCAAACGGTGTATCGTCGCTCGAAACGCGGCAGCCTTCGAAGCACGATATGGCTCTGGCCGCGAAGTAGCCGGGGTATTCGAGAATGGAACGAGCCTGAGCAATAGCGGAGAGACGATCACTTTGACCGGCGGCACACCTGCCGCGCCGGTGGTAATTCGGTCCTTCACCTACGATGACGTCTCGCCCTGGCCGGTCGCCGCTGATGGCGGCGGGCCTTCTCTCGTCTTGTTAAATCCGGCAACGAATCCGGATCATAACCTGCCGACCAACTGGGCGGCCAGTCCGACTGCCGGGGGGAATCCCGGCCAGGCCCCGACGATTTCTCGCTTCGCAGCCTGGCGTTCCGGGTTTCCGGATGAACTCGAGGTCGGAGCAGACGACGACGGTGATGGAATCTCCAACGTCATGGAGTTCGCATTGATGTCCGATCCGCTTCGCCGGGATACGACGGTGCTTCCGACGGCTCGCATGTCGAACGTATCCGGCCGCAATGTACTGACTCTTATTTGCCGCCATCGAAAGGCAGAGCCCGGATTGCAGTTTGTCATCGAGACTTCCGGCGATCTGAGAACATGGGCTGGCGAGCCGGCCGTGATTTTAGATGGGCTGATCGACCACGGCGACGGCACAGTCACAGAAACGTGGCGGAGTGTGGCGCCCGCAGCGGACGGTCGTGCTCAATTCATGCGGATGAGGGTGATCGTTGCACCGTAGACTTTAAGCCGAATTCGCTGAACGCGAGTTCGAGCCGAAAGGCGCGCGCTGGACACGCTGTTGTCGATTGGGCAGCGTCCCGCGCCATGCATCTCTCCCGACGCGTATTTCTCGCCGGCGCAGCTGGCTTGGGATTCGCTCCGTCCTTCCTGTCCGAAGCCAATGCGCAGATCTCCGTGCATCCGAGTAACGAAAAGAATCTGCCGCCGGTCGCTCCTGATGAGCCGATCGAAGGTCCGCGTTTCCTAAAGTGCGGGCCGATGATCGGGCATATTGCGGAAGATCGGGCGCTCATTTGGCTCAAGGGCAGCAACAGCGCGAAGGCAACGATTCGCGTCAGCACGTCGGCAAGCATGGCCGATGTGGTCTCGACAGAAACTCGGGAACTCACGGCTGACACGGCATTCGCCGCCACGATCGAAGTGAAAGGGCTGAAGCCTGCGACGCGCTACTTTTACGACGTGCTGCTGGATGGTGAAGTGGTGACGCAGCGTCCGGCCGCAAGCTTCGTCACCGCGCCTGCGCCTGGCACGGCGGGCAAGCTGCGATTCGCGTTTGTTTCCTGTGTGGGTTACCGCGGCTACATGGCGGCAGCGGGGTGGGGAGAGATGGCTGAGCAGCGAAACTTCGATCTTGTGCTCATGCTCGGCGACAATCACTACGCGAATACCTCCGACCTCGCCAAGCAACGCGCCGATTACACGATGCATCGCAAGGTCGCGGGCTTTCGTGAGCTTGCTGCGCAGGTGCCTGTTGTGGGGATTTGGGACGACCACGACTTCGGGCCAAACAACTCGGACGGCACGTTACCCGGAAAGGAAAACTCGTTGCGCGCGTTCAAAGAGTTCTGGGCGAATGCCGCTTTTGGTGAACCGGAGAATCCGGGCTGCTACCATCGCTTCAGCCGCGGGGATGTGGACTTCTTCATGCTCGATGTTCGCTATTACCGCTCGCCGGATAATGCGCCGAAGGACGATCCGGGAAAGACCATGCTTGGGGCGAAGCAACTCGAGTGGCTCAAGCGCGAATTGAAAGCGAGCAAGGCGAAGATTAAGTTCATCGCGGCGGGCAGCGAGTTTCAGCCGAACGGCACTGAAGACTCGTTCGCCGTGTATCCCGCGGAGCGGCGCGCGCTTCTGGACTTCTTGAAGACTGAGATCGGCGACGGCGTGATCTTCCTGAGCGGTGATCGTCATTTCACCGCAGGCTACCAGTTCGAAGATCGCTGGATCGAAGTCACGAGTGGGCCGCTCGGCAGCGGCAATGCAGCGGCGAAGGCGACGCCCGAGACGTGGCTCAGCTGCAGCATCGGGAAGATGTGGAGCGTCTTTGAAGTCGATACGACGGCCGAGACGCCCAAGGTTGCATACGAGCTTTGGCTCGCTGGCGCGGGTCTCGCCGAGCGACGCGAGCTCACGTGGGATGAAGTGAACGGCCGCGCGAAGATCGCTGCATCACCGGCATTGCCACGCGGCGTGGAACGCAGCAAAGCGAAGACTCCATGATCCGCCTTTTCCTCTTCCTATGCATGGCGGCCGCGGCATTCGCGGCGGACAAGCCGAACATCGTGCTCATTCTCGCCGACGACCTCGGGATCCATGACCTCGGCGTCTACGGCCGCGCCGAGCATCCGACGCCGAATCTCGAGCGCCTGGCATCGGAGGGCATGCGCTTCACGAGCGCCTACTGCGCGCAGCCGATTTGTTCGCCTTCGCGCGCCGCGTTGATGACGGGGAAGCATCCGGCGCGTTTGCATCTCACAAACTTTCTCGCCGGGCGCGCCGATGCGCCTTCGCAGAAGTTGCTGCAGCCGCGGATGGAGGGACAATTGC
>CBHXZU010000312.1:0-7071 GCA_966125105.1 uncultured Prosthecobacter sp. | reverse complement strand
CCGGCAGGTGAATTGACCAATAGCCCGTCGAAAGCGGCTCCCACGCAGAATGTCGTGATCAATTTGATCAATCGAATGGTCGCTAAGGGGCTGCTCAGCAAAGAGGAGGCCCAGGAGCTCATCAACCAAGCCGAGCAAGATGCAGCGATCGCTCGCACGCAGACGCAGGCCGATGCGGCGGCAGTGGCCACTGATGTAGTCAGGCAGGCTGTTGCGGAAAATGTGCTTCCGGACAACACGACTCCGCCAGACGACGCCGTGCGCGTGACTTACATTCCCGAAGTCGTGAAGAAGCAGATCCGCGACGAGATTCGGAGCGACGTAATGGCGAAGGCGAAATCGGAAAACTGGACTGCCGGCCACAAGCTCCCGGAGTGGGTTTCGAAGTTTCGCGTGAAGGGAGATATTCGCCTGCGCTACGAGGGCAATTACTTCGCGAACGGCAACGACAACACCGGGGCTTTCCCAAACTTCAACGCCATCAACACGGGGTCGCCGTTTGATGTGAGTGGCACGTTGTTTTCGCCACAGCTGAACGTGGATGAAGACCGCCAACGCTTCCGCATTCGCGCGCGTCTCGGCGCCGAGGTGGATTTGGCGGACGGCTTCACCGCCGGCCTCCGCCTTGCGACGGGCGAGAACAACAATCCCACATCTCCGAACCAATCGCTGGGTGTCGCGAACCAGGGCCAGGGCGGCAATTTCAGCAAATACGCGATTTGGCTGGAGCGCGCATTCCTCAAGTATGAGACGCAGCCCGATCGCGACGGCTACCTGACGTTCAGCGGCGGACGCTTCGACAATCCGTTCTTCTCTTCCGAAATCATCTACGACGAGGATTTGGGATTCGACGGTGTGGCGCTGCACGGTCGCTACAAGGTGAGCGACAAGTTCATCCCATTCGCAACGGTTGGCGCATTTCCAATCTTCAATACCGACTTCAACTTCTCGTCCAATCAGCCCGACAAGTTCGACAGCACGGATAAGTATCTTTACGGCGCGCAGCTGGGAACGGACGTGAAGCTGTCGAAGAATCTGAAGCTCAAGGTTGCCGGTGCGCATTACCAGTTTGATGGAGTCGAAGGTCAGCAATCGACGCCTTACACGCCGCTCAACAGCAGTGATGCGGGCGATACCGACAACACCCGTCCTTCTTTTGCGCAGAAGGGCAATACCTACATGCCGCTGCGCCGGATCATTCCGAACGCAAACAACAATTTCGGAACGACAAACCAGTTCCAATACTTCGGCCTGGCCACAAAGTTTCAGCCCCTCGCGATTACGGGCCGGCTCGATTACAACGGTTTTGAGCCGATCCAGGTCTCGTTGCACGGCGAATACATCAAGAACCTCGGGTTCGATCGAAACCGGCTTCAAACGCTGGGAATTAACAACCGCTCGGAAATCAGCCCGAGTGGACGTCCTGGAAACTTCGAGGGAGGAGATACCGCGTGGATCATCGGACTGCGGGCGGGCGCGCCAGCGCTGCAGAAGAGGGGCGATTGGCAATTGGGGATCAATTACCGGCACATTGAGTCCGACGCAGTGGTCGATGGCTTCAACGACTCCGATTTCGGACTGGGCGGAACGAACATGAAGGGGTTTGGAATTTGGGGCACCTACGCCACTTCGCCGAACACGGCTTTCTCGCTCCGTTGGATGAGTGCTGACGAAATCGCAGGTCCGCCGCTGCGAGTGGATCTGCTGCAAGTCGATTTCAGCGGTCGCTTCTAGTCACCCGATCATGAAAACCATCGCATTTCTCGCAACGGGCCTCCTGTTGTCGCTCAATGGCCCGGTATGCGCGCAAGCTCCTGCGCCCCCGGACCAGCGTCTGCGCGAGCAGATCAAGGTGCTGACGACACAGCTCCGGACAGCCGAAACCGAGCGCGCCGCGCTCCAGGTGGACAAGCAGACTCTCGACACGAAGGTGAAGGCGCTCGAGAAGCAGGCGGAGGAAATCACCAAGCAAATGGCCGCCGACAAAGATGCGGCGAAGGTTGAGGCGGAGAAGCTGCGCGCCGAGATTGCCGCGAAAGAGGGCGAAATATCGTCGACGAAGGACTTGCTCGTGAAAGCCGACTCCTTTGGCAAACAGAGCGCTGAGCTGGCGAAGAAGACCGAAGCTGAGCGGGCAAAGCTTGCTTCCGAGAATATCCAGCTGAAGCGAACGGTAGCCGACCAGCGGACGCGCAATGCCAGGATGCACGAAATCGGCACGGAAATCCTTTCCAGGTACGAGAAGTTTGGTCTCGGGACTGCCATCACGGCGAGGGAGCCATTCGTTGGCATCACCCGGGCGCGTCTCGAGGCTCTGGTCGAAGATTACAGCGGGCAACTCGCTGGCCAGCGGATTCGCCTGGACGGCACTTCGCCAAGGCCTGCAGCGCCTGTCAGCAACGAGCGCCCGAGCGATTCCACGCCCATGCCTTCCAAAAAGGGCGGCGCGAAACCGTAACTTCCGACTGCAAAGCGTAACGTGATCGCACCCTGACCGGGTGCAAGGATTCCGCCACTCCGGACGTCTCCATGCCGCCCAACCCATCGACCCTTTCTCCTGTTGTTGCAGCTCTGCCTTTACCCGATGGCCCCGCGCTGCGTTGCCGGGCTCCGTTGCGAGCCCCGTCGCGCATTCCTTCAGCGGTCTCGCTTGCCCTGGTGCTGCTTGCGGGTTCCCCAGTTTTTGCCGGCGATATCCTTCGTGGCGGCGCCCCTGCGGGGAAAAGGGCGGGAAAAGGCTCCGATAATCCGATCAATGCAGCCGCGCAGCAGGCCAAACTGAATGCGAAGGATGCGCTGGCGCGAACAACGCGCGCGATGCTGGCGGTGAAGTCGATGCAGGACGCGGCGCGCGCGGCGGCGATCGCTGGTCCGAACAATCTCGGCCAGAATCCGAATCGCCCCGGACAAACTTTGCCGAGTGTTCCGGACGGATTGACGAAAGGCGGACTCCAGGTCGCGCCGGGGGTTCCGAAGAATCTCGCGTCTCCGGTAACGGGTGAGGATGCGTCGCTTTGGAGAGGTGCGCTCCTCCCCAAGCAGAAGAAGAGTGACGGTCAAACGGTAGTCACGATCGACCAGCTCAAGCCGCAGGCGATTCTCAATTGGGAGACATTCAACGTCGGGAAGAAGACGACCGTCGAGTTCAATCAAAGCCGCGGAGGAACCGATAAGTCTCAGTGGACCGCATTCAACAAGATCAACGACCCATCGGGGGCGCCTTCGCAGATTCTCGGCAAAATCGAGGCGCCCGGACAGGTCTACCTTATCAATCCAAACGGCATTCTGTTTGGAGGATCGTCGCAGATTAACCTGCACGGCCTGGTGGCATCGTCATTGCCGATTAACGACAATTTGATTGCGCGCGGTCTGCTAAACAATCCGAGCGCCGAGTTCCTCTTCTCCGCACCCCAAGCCAGCGGAGGCACGCTCAGTCTGCCGGCCTTCACCCCGATCGTGACGAGTTACACGCTCGGGGGCGAAAGCGCGCCGAAAAGTGTCGAGGTTACGGTCGATGGCCGCGTTCTGCGCGAGAACACGCATTACACGACGGCGGTCTTCGGTGGTAAGACGGTGGTCACGTTCAAGGAGAATGCCTACGAGCAGTACGCGGAGAAACGAGTCATGATCTCCTACGTCGATCAGTCGACGGGCAGTTCGGTGACAGACTCGGCGTTCACGCTTCCGCCTTTCGTTCCGCGAGCCGCGGTCACCTCGACGCTCGCGCAGAACGCAGTCCAGGGTGGGGTGGTCGTCACGACCACCGGTGCGAGCAAAACGAAGCTGACGCCCGGTGTGCATTTCACGACCAGCCGCGACGCCGCTGGAAAGACGGTAGTCACGTTGACCAAAGCGGGTCTGCAGAAGTTTTCGAGCCAGCAACTCGCAGTCAGCTACTTCACCGCGCAAGGAGGCGACGTGGTGGTGCAGAAGGGCGCGCAACTTTCCAGTCCCACGAATAGCGCCAATGTCGGCGGCCGCATCACGCTGGTGGCTCCGAATGCGCGCAACGAAGGAACGATCTCCACGCCCGATGGCCAAACTTTCATCGCCGCTGGATTGCAGGTGGGATTTGCCGCCCACCCGTCGAGCGATCCGGCCCTGCGCGGGCTCGACGTGTACGTCGGAGAAGAGGGCACGCTCACGGGCAAGGCGATCAATAGCGGGATCATTTCCACGCCGCGCGCCAACGTCACCATCGCCGGTAAAGACGTGCAGCAGCTCGGGGTGGTCGACAGCACCACATCCGTGACGCTCAACGGCAGCGTCAATCTGCTCGCCAATTTTGGAGTGCGCAGCGTGCAGCCGCAGGGCGGTAACGCGTTTTTCAGCACGACCGAGACGGGAAACGTCACCATTGGTCAGGACAGTGTCACGCAGATCCTGCCAGAGCTTTCGAGTGGGAAGCAGGTCGTTGGAACGGAGCTGTCCTTGAGGTCACGAATGACCATCCAGGGCCGAAACATCCAACTGGAAGACAACTCCACGCTGCTTGCTCCAAATGCGAGCATATCGCTGAGCGCAGGCGTGTGGTTGCCTGTGGGTGAGACGCGCCAGTTCATTTCCAGCACGGGGCAGATTCATCTTGGAGCGGGTGCCATGATCAATGTGGCCGGCACCACCGATGTGGAGGTTGCGATTGCGCAGAACATTCTTTCGCTGGAGTTGCGCGGTGCGGAACTCGCAGACTCTCCGCTCCAGCGCGGAGGTCCGTTAAGGGGGCCCACCCTAAACCTCGATATCCGGCAGCGTGGCGTCTACAATGGCCGTGAGTGGGTGGGCACGCCTTTGGGCGATGCGTCCGGTTACGTCGGCCTGATCGAGCGCGGAGTAGGGGAACTGACCACCGCGGGCGGCGACGTCACATTTACGGCGGGCGATTCGGTCGTCATGCAGGCCGGCGCAAAGGTCGACGTCTCTGGCGGCTACATCACTTTCCAGGAGGGAATGGTTAGCACGACGCGAGTGGTATCGGACGGAAGAATCGTGGACATCGCGAACGCCACCCCAGATCGCGAGTTCACCGGAATCTACGACGGGACCTACACTCGCATGCATCCGAAGTATGGGATTCAGAGAAAGTGGGCAAATCCCCTCATGCTCAGCGGCGAGCACTTCGAACCAACGTATATCGACGGCAAGAGCGGCGGCTCCATTGCGATCAGTGCTGCGAGCATGGCGCTGGATGGAGAATTGCTCGGCCAAACCGTGACCGGGCCGCGTCAGCGCACTGCACAAACTGCACCGCGGCACAGCGCGCTCTCTCTGAGCTTCGAGCAGCAGGATGCCAATGTCCTGAACTACCAAAAGTATTCACCCACGCCACCGACGGTCACTTTTGGCACTGGAGTATCGATGCCCGCAGGCGAGTTCCGTGTGGATAGCACTGGCGCGGCGCGGGGCTTGCGCGCGGAGCGGATCGCCAACGTAAATCTTTCTCCGGACTTGTTCACGGTCGCGGGCTTTGGATCGATTACGATCAACAACCCGGACGGCGAGTTCATTCTCCCGGAGGAGACAAAACTCAAATTGCCGGCGCGCGGATCGCTCACGGTCTCCGCGTCAAACGTCGCTCTGCAGGGAACGATCGCGGCGCCGAACGGCACACTCGCTTTCACCGCGTACAACTTTACGCCGTATCACGACCATGAGTTTCCGGATGGCGTGCGCACCACGCCAGACGTGCATCCGAGTCGCGGCAGCATCGTTCTTGGGCCGAATGCTTCCCTCAACGTTGCCGGTTTGATCGTGGACGATCGGCCCACGAGCGCCGCGCCGGTCTCGTTGCCGCTGGCGACGGATGGCGGCAGCATCAGTCTCGCGGGATATAACGTCCGCCTAGCACAAGGCAGCTTGCTTGACGCGTCCGGCGGTGTTGCGCTTGCTCGAGACGGGAAGAGGACCTTTGGCGCCGGGGGCAGCATTTCGATCAAGGCCGGCAATGACCCGAAGGCGCCGCAGATCATCGGCGGTCGTCTCGATCTCGGGGGCGAACTGCGCGCATTCTCTGGTGCCAAAGGCGGCTCGCTCACGATCCAGGCTCCCGTAGTCCAAATTGGGGGCCAGACCCCGGGCACTGTCGATACGCTGCTTCTGTCGCCTACCTTCTTCACCAAGGGCGGCTTTACGGAATACAACCTGATCGGCCTGGGAGAGAAAGTGCAGGGTGAGTCATTCGGGTTTACTCCGGCCGTTCAGATTCTGCCCGGCACCGTGATCAAGCCCGTGGCGGAAACGTGGACTGCGCTGTCGTATTCCCAGCTGACGGGGGGCGCGCAACTTATGTCGACTCTCCAGCCGGAAGGAGTGCGCGCCCCCGCGAGTATTTCATTTAGCGCGCTTGGCGTCCTCGACTCCTTCCAAAACAACCGCCTCGTTCTCCGCGGCGACATCGTCATGGGCGAAAGCGCGCGCATCGAGACCGATGCTCGGGCAAACGTGTCATTCTCTGGAGAGACGGTAACCATGCTCGGTTCCGTTTACGCGCCGGGCGGCAGCATCACCATTGCGGATCGCGGTTCGTCAAACATCGCGAATGCGTTTGGAATCAGCGACCGCAGCCTCACGACCGTTTACCTGGGTCCGACGGCCCACCTTTCGACGAAAGGAAAAGTTCTCTACACTCCGAATATCTTCTGTCTGCGGACAGGCACCGTGCTTCCCGGTGGACGCATTTCGGTGAGTGGCAACATCGTCGCGGAGGCAGGTGCGGTGCTCGACGTCTCAGGCGCCAGCGGCATTCTTGATTTGCCAGTTACGTCGGTCGTCGCGGGAGGCTTGGGCGGCAACGCCGTGGTGCCTGCGGAAAGCGGGATAAACTCACCGCTATATTCGCAGAATGTCGTTCCCACGCGGGTGGAGAGCGACGCTGGATCGATTGTGCTCGCTGGCGGGCAGCAGCTGTTTGTCGACGCGGAGTTGCGCGGCGAAGCAGGCGGGCCCAGCGCGTTGGGGGGCTCACTGACGGTTTCGTCCGGCCGATTCTATCCGCCCTTGTCGGCGCCGAAGAATCCGCTCGATATCACTCTGCAGGTCGCGCAGAGCGGCTCCACGGTTCCGCAGATCGAGAAG
>CBHXZU010000311.1:0-7075 GCA_966125105.1 uncultured Prosthecobacter sp. | reverse complement strand
AGCTCGGCGAGCCGGCCGAACTCGCCGTGCCAAAGAGCAGGCGGAGTATGCCGAAAACTTCGAGAAGGCTGTCGTGGCATTCCTCAATTTTCACCCGAGTTACGCGTCCGCCGCCACCGCCCTGGGAAAGCTCATCGCCGACCACGCCGTTCCCGTTGGAAGCGGCACGGTGGCGCGCACCGAACGCATCCCAATCGAGCAACGCGCCGAGGCCGCGACGGTCGCCTGGATGCGCCATCAAACGACCGGCTACGACAACAGGCAGATCGCGCGGATCAAAGGGGAGCGGCGTGAAGTGCGCCGCATGCTGGCTGAGAGATCCCGCGCATTGCTGGAACGTTATCGCCGTGGTGATACCATCAACCCGCTGCTCTGCCCGCTGGGAAAGGCGCTGGCGCGGCTTGGTGTTAACGCAACCGGTTAGGTCAGCGAAGGCAGCCTGGCGAAATTGCGGGATCGCCCACGCATAAGCGCCAAAGTCTCCGCGTCTCTGTTTTGCCCAAAAGCCGCCTTGCAACGCAAACGCGGACGCGCGCATTCTGCCGCCGTAACTTCAGGCGTATGAAAGCTTACCTGGAACCCCTGACTCCCCGGCATTGCCTGAGCTACAGCCGCCCTTTTTCGGGACGGAATGAGCGAAGAGTAAACTCACGCAACCTCACCGCCACGCTCATTGCGTAGCGAAGCGACAACCTCAATCCACGACACAATTCATATGGGAGTTCGATATTTGACCTTGGGTGCGACCCGGCGGCTCAGAGAGACCGTCTTTGCAGGCAGTCACGATGCATCGATCACGTCCGGCGGGTCCAGCGCCCAAACCCAGGACTTGGAAATTGATGGGCAGGCCGATGCTGGGGTTCGCCTCTTCGACCTGCGCATCGCGGCGCATAAACAGGGCAACACTGTGAGCATGGTTGGCTACCATGGCATGCTTGGCGGGAAGAAAACGGGACTTACGGCCAAAAACCCATTCAAGCCGAACGAAACGGTCACTCTCGACAAGACCAACTCAAAAATCACCGGCGAGTTTGGCCTCGGACTAGGCAAAATGCTGAAGCAGGCGAAGACCTTCGTCGAAGACTCGGGCGAGTTCCTTATTTTCAAGTTCGACAAGTGCTCGAACTACCCGGTGATTGCGGAGTTCTGCGTCGAGATTCTGGGGAACAACATTTTCAAACCCATCGGCAAGGAGTTTAGCAAACTCACCCTCGAGGAGCTCTGCAAGAAAGTGGTCTGCGTGTTCAATCAAAAGGTGCTCGACGATAATGGGGGTGAATTGGGGGGCTACGGGGAGGACGACGGGATCCTTGGCTTCAAGAGCCTGAAAGGAGAGAAGGGCAGCTCAGGAGGCTACAAGGCGGGCTATTCCGGACTGCAGTATTACGGGAAGGGCGGCACGAACTGGAAAAAAATCTATCAGACCAATAAGATGAAGATGTCTGATAATGAGGGCATCCAGAAGGAGATGCTGATGGCGATGGGACGGGTCGAAGACGACTACGCAGCCAATGTACTCGGCATGATGTATTGGACGTCCACTGGATTTACCTCGAGCATACGCGTTCGAAACGAGGAAACCATGTGGGGCGACACTGGAATTCGCCGCATGGGTGAGCTCTGGCGCCAGGGGCTCGAAAAGTCGATCGAAACACAAATGAAGCGGGACCAGATCCGCACGATGAGCCACGGTGGAGTGAAGCGGATGAAGGCTTACTTCCCGAACATCATCATGATCGACTTCGCGGACGAAGATAAGGGCCAGACGATTTACGATCTGAACAAGATTGCGGACATCCGCCTGATCAAGGCCTACGAACGTTGGAAGAAGGGCTAATCTCCCCGTGGACTGATTGTCCCGATTCGCGAGCGCCTCGAACGTTTTGCGCCGCCGCGCTTGCACGGCCCGCGGGTGTCGCGACATCTGTCGCGCCCGGATCAACCCGCGCAGATTTTGCTGCGCCTCGCTTGGCGGAGGTCGGATTCCGACGCCAGCGGCTCGTCCGCGCCAATACTTCTTCGAGCCGTCGGTCCAAGGTTCGCTCCTGATCAAAAAGAGACATGAACGTGCCCCGGACAAATACGGATTGCGCGCGCCCTCTTCATTTCGCATTCGCGTAAACCTCGAGGACTGCATAAACGCGCCCAATCCTTCAATGTTAACGGACCTGCCAGGACGTCTTGCCCTCGCCGCGGCGCTCAGCGCTCGCAGCGAGTCAACTAATCTCACATGACCCCAGGCCCCGCCCAGCAGATGTGGACGCGAGAAAAACGGGTGGCCGCAGTGTTCTTCGTCCTCTTCCTTGCGATTCAGATCATCGTCCCGCTCTACAAGCTCACCGAGCCGCGCCCGGCGCGGTTTGGCTGGCAAATGTATGCGGGTGCCAAAGCTCCAATCTCCGCCACTCTGACTCGTCTGGACGGATCAAATATCACGGTGGGACTTGCCCCTTACTTTGGTCAGTACCGTGGCGACCTTGACCTAATCGAAGCGCTGCCGCCTTACTTCTGCCGCAGGTATCCCGGCGTGAAAACGGTGCGCCTTAACTTTATGCACGCCGACGCCATGGAGTTCCAGTGCCGCTAATGTCTCTCCTGCGCGTTGTCTCTGCCGTTACCGACGCCCGTCGGGCCGCGATTGTCAGGATCTTCATCGGCATCGACGCCGCCCTCCGAGGTGTGGAAGCGCGGCGCGTAATGGTCGCGGCAACCCAGGCTGACCGGCTGCAGCTTCCGTATTTCGGCTGGTTTCGAATCCCGCCTGAGCCGTGGCTCGATATCTACACGGGCGCATGGATCGTCCTGGGCATCGCCTTCGCGACCGGATGGCGCACTTTGTGGACAGGCTTAACGCTCGCGCTCGTGATTTTTGTCAGCCTGCTTTTGGACCAGCAGACGTTTTCGAATCACCTCCACTTCATTTCCATCATTGTGCTCCTGCTCTCGCTGGCCGGTGCCGGCGGCAGGTATTCGATCGATGCGTGGAGGGGCAGGGGATCCGCGGTGGTTGCGCAGTGGCCGATCACGTTGCTCAAGATTCAATTGAGCCTCCTCTATTTCTTCGGGTCCGTTTCGAAGATCAATCCGACCTACCTCAGCGGCGCAGTGCTCCAGTCGAACTTGCAGGTCGGCGGCTTGATCACATTGCCGCCGGAACTCCGAACGCTTTCAATTTGTGCGTCCCTCTCGCTCGCGTCGATCGTCGTCGACATGGCGCTGGCGATCGGACTGTGGATCCCGCGCTTGCGAGTCATCACGGCGGCCGCCGGAATCATCTTTCACATCTTCATGGTTTCGCTGCTGACGGCAGATTTGTCGGGCCAGTTGGCGATGTTCGCCGTGGCCTGCATGTCGCTTTACCTCTTCTTCTTCACGCCGCCGGAGTCGTCCGCGGCTGCACCCGTCGCGTCTGCGTCTGCCTGACGGGTCATCCCTGCGAAAGAACGCTCCGCCCGTCGCCCGGGTGAAGTTTTTCGAGGTTGGCGCGTCCCCGATCCTTCGCTCGCTTTTGGCTGCAATGCTGTCAAACCTAGTTGTTGATAGCTCAAGCCTCATGAACCCATCCGCTGCTCTTCGTTTTTGGAAAGGTCCCGTCGCTTCGCTCGGTCTCTTGATTACCGCGCTGGCCTCGGCGCAAACGCCGGCGAAGCTGGATCCTCCGGCGAAACCGACCGTGACAGGGAAGTTCACCGGCAATGGCAAGGCTGCGGCAATCAAGTTTGTCACGGTGGCGGAACACGAGCCTTTCAGCGGAAAGGAGGCGGTCACGCTGATCTTTTCGGAGAAGGATGCGTCGGCATCGAAGAGGCCTTCGATGGACGCGATGTTCGGGAAACTCGGGAGCTCGCTAACCCTGAGTGTCTTTCGTGAGGATGGTGGGATCTTCGGCTGCGAGGTGAGTCACAGCGCGCACGCCAAACGGGGCTTCAGCTCGCTAGGCAGCATCAAAATGGAGGACTTCAAGTGCGCTGGTGGAAATGTGAGCGGTCATGTGATCACGGGGAAGGAGCTCGATACGTTTGGCGAAAAGTGGGAGGTGGACCTCACCTTCGCCGCGCCCTTGCCGGATAAGCTTCGCAACGCGCCGCCGACACCCGCCCCTGCGCCTAAATCTGTAGCTGGCGAAGAACCGGCCAAGCCTGCGAAGGAAGAACCGAAGCGGGGCGCGGGTCCGGTCATCCCAGTCCAAAAGCTTCCACTGCCAAAGGACGCTACCAATGTGGAGTTCAAATCGACCGTGGAGCAGATCCAACTTTCCAGTCCACGACCGGTCGATGCCGTGGCGAAGGAACTCGCAGCCAATCTGAAACAACAAGGATGGAAGGAAGGCGCCGGTAGCTTGATCGGAAAGACAAACGCCATTCTCAAGCGCGAGCAGGGCGACGCGAAGCTCACCATTTTTGTTCAGCCAGCCGCGCCTGGTAGTACCGTGAAGATCCTCACCGAAGGCCTCGATTGGAGTGGCACTCCGAGTTCGGTGGCGCCGAAGAAGGCAGCAAGCGAGCCAAGCGCCAAAGACATCGAGGACGAGGCGAACAAAGCGATCAAAGACGCGCTGAAGAATCTGCCGAAGGGGCTTTGACGCGTCTCCTTCAGGTTCGCCGATCCTCAGCCGAGGACGCGGCAAGCACGCTCGCGCCGTATCACGGCTCTCCAAGAGCGGTGCCCGTGTGCCATTCAAGGGTGAACTCGGCTTCAATGGAAGAGCCCAAGAGCGCGGACCTGGAGAGCAAATCCGGGAAACACCATCCGCAGTGAATGGAACGGCAATGCCGCTCTGGCGAGCCGCACTACGGCGCAAGCGTGCTAGCGGCGCCCGCACTCTTGCTCGCTTCTCAACAATTTTAAAAATGCAATAACCCTAGCAACTTCTTCCGCGGCGAGCCTTCGCATCAATCTGCCCGTGTGCTCACGAAGCGAACCGCTTCCTCATAGATTGCGAGCACGATGCAGCCGGCGTCGCTGATGACGGAGTGGCTGGTGCCGGGCGGATTGATCATCAGGGTGCCAGCGGTCGCGAGGCCATTGTTATCGCGCTGCGAGCCGGCCAGCACGAGGATGTGCTCGTAACCGGTGTGCTCGTGCAGCGGCACTTTGCTTCCTTCACGGAACCGAAGAAGCGCCGCGGTCGGCCCGCTGATGCCATCCCCGTAAAGGCGATGAATCTCCACGCCATCCTGGAAGGGTTCCCACGCAACGAGGTCGGGATTCTCCGCGATGCTGAGAAGTCCTTGGATTTCGATGCGCTCAAAGCGCGGGGCGGGATCAACAACCACGCGGGGGAACATCATGGAGCGAGCATGAGTGAAGCAAGCACTAGCGAATGGCGGAAAGAAACGCGCCGGAATCGGCCACCGCGCCGAAGACTCCACCTTGCATCTTGATCATCTTCAGCGCGGCTTCGTAGTTGCCGGCGTCCGTTGCGCCGGTGCAGTCGCTCAGCATCAGGCATTCATAACCGCGGTCATTCGCTTCGCGCATGGTGGTGTGCACGCATACATCCGTGGTGATCCCGGTGAGGACGATATTTTGAATCCCGCGCCGGCGGAGCAGCATGTCGAGATCCGTGGCGTAAAAGGAGCCTTTGCCGGGCTTGTCGATGATCGGCTCGCCGGGAAGCGGTGAAAGTTCCGGAATGATTTCCCAGCCCGCTTCGCCGCGGGTGAGGATGCGCCCGCATGGTCCGGGGTCGCCGATTCCTGCGCCGATCCGCCGACTGCGCCAGCGCTTGTTTTCCGGGAGGTCCGCGAGGTCCGCGCGATGCCCCTCCCGCGTGTGAAAGATGTGATAACCGAGCGGGCGCGCCGCGTGCAGCACGCTTTGGATGGGGCCGATCGGCGCGCGGGTGAGAGAAATGTCGTAGCCCATTTTGTCCACGTAGCCTCCGGGTCCACAGAAATCGGTCTGCATATCGATGACGATGATCACCGTGTTGGCCGGGCGAAGGTCGCCGTTGTAAGGCCATGCGTAAGGATCAGAAGCAACGTATCGGGTATTCATAGCCAAAGAGCGCGGAAGGAGCGTCCTGGGGAGAACCTGCTTCTCGCCCCGGCAGCGGAAGCTCGTCGCCAGGCTGCCGGGGCGATTTCCGCATGAGTAAGCGCTTAGAAGAACACGGAGACGCCGCCGTGCACCTGCCAGAGATTTTCCTTCCGCTCGGAAGTGGCGCCGAGGACCTGGTTGCCGTCGAGCGTGCCGTCGTTGAACAGGTGATAGTATTGAACGCCCGCGTAGAGCGTCCATGCGCCGAAGCGTTTCGGGATGAAGCTCAGCGGCGTGCTAAACTTCAGGTAAGTGGAAAAGACGCCGGCGCCTGAGCCACCGCCGCTGCCGTCGAATCGCTGGTAAAAATCGCCATCCACCACCGAGATGAAGGTGGGTAGTTCCACCGTGAGCGGAATGGACTGGAACTTGTAAGTCGGGTTGATGCCGAACACCCAATACCAGCTTTCCTCGGAGGTCGCGGGATTGAAGACCACGGTCGCCTTGTCTTCGAGTTCGAGGAAGAACTCGACGCATGGGTTGATCGAGAAGTTGCCGAAAGCGGTATCGCTGTAGGTTAACTTCAGATCGAGATTCGTGGAGGTGTCGTACGAATCCGTCTGGCTTTGAAAGGACGTGACGAATGCGTCGAACTTCCAGCCGTTGCCAAACTTGAACGTGAGGCCGCCGATGGGATCGATCTCATTCCATCGGCTGGGGTCCGCGCCGGAGCGCCGTGTGTGAATGCTATTCCAGACGCCGGTCGTAAGCGTGACATCCTTGAGAAATCCATCGCCGGAATATAGGTTCCAGAACAGCAGCACGAGCGGTTGGAAGACGAGGCCTTGATTCTCCACATTGAGGCCGCGAGGGGTGATGTAGTGATCGGAGAACTCGAGTTGGACGAGCCCGTGGACGGACAAGCCAAGCTCTTCTTCGATGATTGGTTTCGACAAACTCTTTGCCGGCTCTCCAGCGGAAGCCGTGGAAACCCCGATGGTGCCGAGTGCTGCCAGGACGATGCCGGCAAGCGCGTTGCGGTGATGCCGTTTTTCGTGCGCGGACGATTCCTTCCTCATATTTGTGCGATGCG
>CBHXZU010000310.1:0-7082 GCA_966125105.1 uncultured Prosthecobacter sp. | reverse complement strand
TGTTGTAGCCACCGCGATTCTTGTAGTCCTGAATCAAGTCGCGTTCGATGCGGCGGTCGGTGAAGTGAGCGACCGTTTCGACGATCGCCTGACGGTAAGACTCGGTGACTTCGGCGAGCACGCCGTCCATGTCGAAGACGACTATTTTTTCCATAGCGCCTCCAGTTCGGTGAGGAAGCGCTGGACTTGTTCGCGCGTGCCGATGGTGACGCGGACGCAGCCGGGGATTTCGTAGCTGCGGTCGCGGATGAGGACGCCTTTTTCGCGGAGGGCGTCACGGATGGGAATGGCTTGGTCGCCGGCGCGGAAGAGGATGAAGTTCGCCTGGCTCATGAAGTAGGGGATGTTGAGCTTGTCGAGGCCAAAGTAGCAGAGTTCTTTCGCGGCGAGGATTTCACCGACGTAGCGCGCGATGTAGTCGGTGTCTTTGACAGCGGCCCGGGCGGCGACAGCTGCGAGCATGTTCACGCTGTAGGGCGATTGCGCTTTGCGCATCCACTGCACGTTTTCTTTGTTGGAGAAGAGGCAGCCGCAGCGCATCGCGGCCATGCCGTAGGTTTTGGAGAATGTGCGGCTGACGAAGAGGTTCGGGAACTTGCGAATCCAGGGGAGCGCGGTGACGCCGCAGAATTCAAAGTAGGCTTCGTCGATGAGGACCGCGGCCTCGGGTGCGGTTTCGAGGATGAGTTCGATGTTCTCCAGGGTGACGCCGGTGCCGGTGGGGTTGTTCGGGTTGGCGATCATCACCGCTTTGGTTTCGGGGCGGAGGGCTTCGAGGAACTCATCGATGGGGAAGGAGAGGTCGGATTTTTTGTATTCGAGTTCGCGAACCGAGCCGCCGGCGACTTCCGCGTAGAAGCGATACATCGCGTACGACGGGCGCATGATGAGGACGTCGTCGCCGTCGTCGATGTAGGTGTTGACCAGGACTTGAATGGCTTCGTCGGTGCCGTTCGTGATGGCGAACTCGTCGGTCTTCACTTTGAAGAACGCGGCCAAGTCCGACATCGCCTCGACGTATTCGGGGTAGACGGTGAGGTGGTCAGCGGTCAGGTATTTGGTGATCGCTTCAATAACTTTAGGCGAGCAGCCGACGGTGTTTTCGTTGAAGTCGAGGCGCAGTTTACCGGAACGCCCGCCGGTGGGCGGGTGGTAGGGGGCCATCTGGCGGACGGCTTCGCGAGGTTGAGGTCCTTCAGTCACGTTGACGAGCCTCCACTGAACGGGCGTGTGCTTCGAGGCCTTCGGCGCGGGCGAGCATGGTGATCGCTGGCGTGAGCTTCGCCAGCGCCTCGGGGCGTAGTTCTTGCACGGAGACGACTTTGACGAAGTCGGCTGCGGAGAGTCCTCCGCGTAGGCGGGCTTGGCCGGAGGTCGGGAGCACGTGATTGGGTCCCGAGGCATAGTCGCCTGCGGCTTCGGGGCTTGAGGGGCCGAGGAAGACGGAGCCGGCGTTTTGGATCGAGCCGAGCAGGCTCGCGTCGTGCAGAGCCAAGTGCTCAGGGGCGAGCGTGTTCGAGATCTCGATGGCTTGGTCCATGGAGTCGAGGACGACGATGGCTCCGTTGTTATCGATCGAGGGGCGCGCGACGTTGGCTGTGGGGAGCACGTCGAGTTGCTTTTCCAGCTCTTCCGAGACTGCCTTCGCGAGAGCGCGCGAGGTTGTGAGCAGGATGGCCGAGGCGTCGAGGTCGTGCTCGGCTTGGGCGAGCATGTCGGCGGCGATCCAGCGCGGGTTACCTTCGGCGGCGATGATGACGATCTCGGTGGGTCCGGCGACGAAGTCGATGCCGGTTTCGCCCGCGATCAATTTCTTGGCGGCCGCCACGTAGATGTTGCCGGGGCCGACGATGCGATCCACGCGAGGCACGGTTGCGGTTCCGTAAGCGAGGGCGGCGATGGCCTGTGCTCCTCCCATTTGGAAGAAGTGGGTGACGCCTAGCCATTCCGCGATGCCGAGGATTTCGGGGCTCGGGTGGGGGCATGCCACGCAGGTGGTCTTGACTCCGGCTGCTTGCGCGGGGATCACGTTCATCAGCAGCGTGGAGGGCAGGGGATAGCGGCCGGCGGGGGTGTAGGCGCCCATGGAATCGAGCGGTCGCACGATCTGGCCGAGGCGGCGGCCGTCGGGATATTCGACCATCTTCTCCACGGGCAGCTGGAGCTGCGCGTATTCGCGGATGTTTTTCGCGGCGACTTCAACGGCGTTCAGGAAGTCTTTGGAGAGCTTGCCGGCGACCGGGATTTTGACGCTGTTGCCCTCGAATTTGTCGAACTTGCGGGCGTATTCGAGCAGGGCCTCATCGCCTCTGGTGCGGACGGCTTCGAGGATCGGAGCGACGATGCGCTCGGCTTCATCGAGGCGTTGCGCTTTGCGCGTCACTAACGATCGCGCGTCTTTTTGTTCGAGGATGCGAATCATTACATTACGATCTTGTTCAGCGGATATTCGACGATGCCTTGTGCGCCCGCGTCTTTGAGGCGAGGAATGATGGTGCGGACGGTGGATTCGTCGAGGATGGTATTGAGCGCGAGCCAATTGCCGTCGCTGAGGTTAGAGATAGTCGGGTTCTTGAGCGCGGGCAGGACTTTCAGGACCGCGTCGAGATTCTGCTTTTCGACGTTCAGCATCAGGCCCACTTTCCCGAGAGCAGCGATGGCGCCTTCGAGCAGCATCTTGATGTCTTCGAGTTTGCGGCGCTTCCAGTCGTCTTTCCAGGAGGTCGTGTTGGCGATCAGCTGGGTGTTGGATTCCATCAGCGTTTCGACGATGCGAAGTTTGTTGGCTCGCAAGGAGGAGCCGGTTTCAGTGACTTCTACGATTGCGTCGGCCAGCACGGGAGGCTTTACTTCGGTGGCTCCCCAACTGAACTCGACCTTGGCGGTCACGCCGTTCGCGGCGAGATATTTCTTGGTAGCTCCGACGAGTTCGGTGGCGATGATCTTGCCTTCGAGGTCCTTGACGGATTGGACGGACGAACTTTCGGGGACCGCGAGGACCCAGCGAACCTTGCCGAAGCTGGCTTTGGAATAGACGAGGTCGGCGACGGCGTGGACCTTCGCGTCATTCTCTTCGACCCAGTCGCGGCCGGTGAGTCCGGCATCGAGCACGCCGTCTTCGACGTAGCGCGCCATTTCCTGCGCGCGGATCAGCATGCACTCGATTTCGGTGTCGTCGATGGACGGGAAGTACGAGCGGCTGGAAATGGTGATTTGGAAGCCCGCGCGGCGGAAGAGATCAACGGTGGCGGCTTCGAGGCTTCCTTTGGGGAGTCCGAGTTTGAGTTTCATGTTAGTAGACTGCCTTCGGGTCGTAGGTTTTTTCGGCGTTCACTTTCCACTCGCCATTTTCGAGGGTGCGGAAGAAGCAACTCATGTAGCCTTCGTGGCAGACGCCGGGGCCGAGGGCTTCAACTTTCAGGAGCACGGTGTCGGTGTCGCAATCGGTGAGGGCTTCCTTGACGACCAGCTTGTGACCGGAGGTCTCGCCTTTCATCCATTGCTTGTTGCGGGTGCGGCTGTAGAACCAGGCGCAACCCGTCTCTACCGTCTTTTTCCAAGCTTCTTCATTCATGAAGCCGACCATGAGGACTTCATTGGTTTTCCAATCCTGAATGACGGCGCAGAGGAGGCCATCGAGCTTCTTAAAATCGAGTTGCATAATGTTCCTAAAAACAAAGAGCCCACCGGAATCCGGCGGGCTCTTAGAAAATCTTCACTGCTTTGGTGACTACGCGTGAGCCCATCGCGAGAAACCATGGCCGGAATGGCCGTGGTGATGGACATGATGGCGCGCGACGAACATGAATCACCACTATAGCAGACTTTGGGCGAACGTGCGTGATGCTACCATGAAATTTCCTTCAAAATGGTGCACGCAGTTCCCGACATTCTGGCTCGTATTGTGGATACAAAGCGCGCCGAGCTAGCTCAACTGGCAGGCGTGCGCGGTGCTTTGGAACGCCGCGCGGCGGACCGGTCGCCTGCTCGGGATTTTCGTGCGGCGCTGGTCAAGAATCCACCTGCGGTGATCGCGGAGATCAAGAAAGCCTCGCCGAGCAAGGGTGTGTTTCTGCACGATTATCGTCCGGCGGAGATTGCACAGAACTATCGGGACGGCGGGGCGGCGTGTCTGAGCGTGCTGACGGATCGCGATTACTTCCAGGGGAGTTTTGCGGATTTGCAGGCGGCTCGAGCGGCGGTCGAGTTGCCGGTCTTGCGCAAGGATTTCACGGTGGATGCGCTGCACGTGATCGAGGCCGCGGCGCACAGTGCAGATGCGATCCTGCTGATTGCTGCGATTCTCACGGAAGCGGAGATGCGGCGGTATAGGGAACTGGCTGCAAGTTTCGGAATGGCCGCGCTGGTTGAAGTGCACGATGCGGAAGAGTTGAAGGCGGCGATCGGGTCGGGTGCGGAATTGATCGGCGTGAATAATCGGAATTTGCATAACTTTGAGGTGACGCTCGATACCTCGTTGAAACTGGCGGAGCAGATCCCAGCGAGCGCGGTGAAGGTTGCGGAGAGCGGGATTCATTCGCGCGAGGATGTTGCGAAATTGGCGGCCGCAGGATTTCAGGCATTTTTAGTGGGTGAGCACCTGATGAAGTCCGGCGATCCTGCGGCGGCGTTGAAGGCGCTGCGGTCATGATGATCAAAGTTTGTGGAATCACACGCCGCGAGGACGCGGAAGTGGCCGCTGGTGCAGGTGCGTCGGCGATCGGGTTCATTTTTGTGAAGCGTAGTCCTCGATACGTGACACCGGAGAAGGCTGCGGAGTTGGGCGCTGGACTGGACGTATTGAAGGTCGGCATCTTTGAGGATGAGACTGCGGAGTTCCTGGAAGAGATGGTCAAGTCCGCGAAGCTCGATGTCGTGCAGCTTTACGGTGGCGAGGCTCCGAGCACGTCGCAGGTCTGGCGGGCGTTTCGCGTGAGTGCAGGCATTGATCTGAAGCTCGCTGCGACGGCGGATGCGGTGTTGCTCGATGGACCCGCGAACGGGATCGGATTCGATTGGGCGGAGGCGCGTGAGGTTGGCGGCAAGGTGATCGTCGCGGGCGGATTGAACCCGTCGAATGTTGCCGAGGCCATTCGTGTTGCGCGTCCTTGGGGCGTGGATGCGAGTTCGGGGCTTGAGGTTTCCCCGGGTATTAAGGATCACGACAAGATTCGCCGCTTTGTGCAAGCAGCGCAGGAGGCCGCATGAGTTTGACGGCGCAGCCCGATTCCACAGGGCATTTTGGGCCCTACGGCGGGCGGTTTGTTCCAGAAGTTTTGATGGCTCCGCTGGAGGAGTTGGAGCTTGCGTATCGGGCCGCGAGCGTCGATCCGGAGTTTCAGGGTGAACTGGCGGACTTACTAAAGCATTATGTGGGGCGTCCAACGCCGCTGTATTACTGCAAGCGGTTGTCAGAAGAGCTCGGTGGCGCGAAGATCTACCTGAAGCGCGAAGATCTGCTGCACACGGGCGCGCACAAGATCAACAACTCGTTGGGGCAATGTCTACTCGCTCGCCGCATGGGGAAGAAGCGAATCATCGCCGAGACCGGCGCGGGTCAGCACGGCGTGGCGACGGCTACGGCGTGTGCATTGCTGGGTCTTGAGTGCGTGGTGTATATGGGCGAGGAAGACATGCGCCGGCAGCGGCTCAATGTTTTCCGGATGCGATTGCTGGGCGCGACCGTGGTGCCGGTGCTGAACGGCAGCCGGACGTTGAAAGACGCGATCAGCGAGGCGATGCGCGATTGGGTCACGAACGTTCATACGACGCACTATTGTTTGGGCTCCGCTTTGGGCTCCCATCCGTACCCGATGATGGTGCGTGATTTTCACAAGTGCATCGGAATCGAGGCTCGCGCGGATATCTTAAAGGCGGACGGTAGGCTGCCGGACACGGTGATTGCATGCGTGGGCGGCGGGTCGAATGCGATCGGGATTTTCCATGCGTTCCTGAACGATCCGGTGAAATTGGTCGGGGTTGAGGCCGGCGGGCGGAGCTTCAAGCTCGGCGAACATGCGGCTCGATTTGAGGGCGGAACCCCGGGCGTGCTGCATGGTGCCTATACTTACATGCTGCAGAACGAAGACGGGCAAGCGGCGATCACACATTCGATCTCGGCGGGCCTCGACTATGTGCTGATCGGGCCGGAGCACGCGCATCTGCACGATCAGAATCGCGCGGAATATACGTCTTGCAATGACGCGGACGCGTTGACGGCGGCGAAGCGCCTCGCGCGGACCGAAGGGATTATTCCGGCACTGGAATCGGCGCATGCCGTGTCGGAAGCGATTCAGCGGGCGCCGTCGGAGCCCGGCAAGGTTTACATCGTGAATCTGTCTGGGCGCGGCGACAAAGATACGGACATCTACCGGGAGAACCTGCCGGAATTGGATGCGAACTCCTGATGACGCGAATCGAGAAGTTGTTTGAACGAACGCGCAGCGAAGGTCGGGCGGCGTTCATTGGGTATCTGACGGCGGGCGATCCGACTCCCGAACAGTCGCCGGAGATTGCACTGACGCTGGTGCGGGCAGGCGTGGATTTGATCGAACTGGGTGTGCCGTTCTCCGATCCGGTCGCGGATGGTCCAGTGATCCAGAGGGCATCGGCGCGTGCGCTGAATGCGGGGACGACGTTGCCGAAAGTCCTGGAGATCGCGAAGAAGATTCGCGAGAAATCAGAAGTCCCGCTAGTATTGTTCACCTATCTGAATCCGGCGCTGCACTATGGGCTGGACAAGCTAGCTAAGGACGCGAAAGCCGCAGGGATCGATGGCGTGCTGCTTACAGATCTGAGCGTTGAAGAGGCTGGGGCCTTTATGCAGCCGTTGCGCAATGCCGGACTGGATACGGTGTTCCTAGCGGCTCCGACATCGACGGAACGGCGGCTGAAGCTCGTCGCCGAATATTCCACTGGTTTCGTGTATCTTGTTTCGAGGACGGGTGTGACGGGCGAACGCTCGGATCTCGCTGCGTCAGGGGATGACTTGATCGAACGGATGCGCGCAGTCACGAAGCTGCCGCTGGCTTTGGGATTTGGGATCTCGACGCCGGACCAGGCCGCGAAGGCCAGGGCCAGGA
>CBHXZU010000309.1:0-7129 GCA_966125105.1 uncultured Prosthecobacter sp. | reverse complement strand
GCCATAGCTCGCGTCGGGCATCACCGGCACATTCATGTACGTGGCGGGAACTCCACCAATGTGAGGCACGGTCGTTCCATCGGTGGTGCCGAATGAGGTTAGCGATTCCGTTGCGCCCACGAAGTTCATGATTCCGGGACCGAGATCGGGCGTCAGATTGCCGGAGGTAAATCCCCATTCGTAGGATTCGCCATGAGCGCCGCTAATCGGGATCAGCAGGCCTGCGGCACCCGCGAGGGCGGCGAGGGAAAGACGCTGGGAAAATCGTGTGCGGATCCGATTCGGCTTCATGGCGCTTCCTGGCGTTCTCCCACGGCGCCGCGGATACCCGCGAAGGCCAAAATCGCCAGAGTGTTACAATTTTCGACGGGATCTGCCGCGGCGTTGCCTCGCGAAAGGATGCCGATATTCGTCAGTCTGATGAACTCCTGGAACCGCCCGGTCGTCGGCGTGCGCTTGCCGCCGTGGGCGACTTTTGCCCAATCGGTCTTCCTGGGGTTGCTCGATTACATGCGGCTGCACGGGCGATGGGAACTCGTCACCGAGAATGACGCCTTCGGCGAATTGGAACCGGTGCGCCTTGATCAACAATGGCGCGGCCAGGGGCTGATCACCTTTCGGATGGCTGCGGCGGAGGCCAAACACTGGAAGAAGGCGGGAATTGCCGTGGTGAATATTAGCAGCGAGGGCGGCAGCTACGGCTTCCCGCGCGTGATCCCCGACAACCTGGAGGTGGGACGCCGGGCGGCCGAGCATTTGGCCAGTCTCGGCTTGCGCGATGTGGCGTTCGTCGGGCGCGCGGCGTCGTCCTACAATGTGGACTCATGGATCTCGGGTCCCCGCCGGTATGCGCGTGAGCGTTGGGAGGGATTCTCGCGTGCCCTCGCCGAGCGCGGCATTGTGGCGCGCGAGTTTTTCCTGTCTGCCCACCCGCTGTGGAAAAAGGACACGTGGAAGAAGATCCGGAACGAGTTGGCCACCTTCGTCCGCGCGCTGCCGAGTCCTTGCGGAATCTTCGCCGCGGATGACCCCCTGGCCGTGGTCACCCGGCATGCTTGCAGCGAGGCGGGCCGCGTGGTGCCGGATGATTTGCCTTTGCTGGGGTTTGGGAACGATTCGGTGTACTGCCACGGCACAACGCCCGCGCTGACGAGCATCGACTATCCCGGGCGCGAGATAGGATTCACCGCCGCGCGCCTGCTCGCCGAACAACTCGAGGGCAAGCGTCCTGTGGAAATCGAGGAGCGGGTGCCCGTGGGGGTCGTCGTCCCGCGCGAAAGCACGGACTTCCTGGCGTTCGATGACCCTGAGATCGCGCGGCTTACGCGGTGGATTCGGTTGCATGCGCTCTCCGACGCTGTGCAGGTCGCCGACGTGCTGGCTCAGACAGAACTCTCCATGACGCTGCTCAAGGCGCGGTTCCACAATGCCCTCGGCCATGGGCCGAAGCGGGAGATCATCGAGACCCGCATTCGCCACCTGGAATACCTCCTGCAAACCACCGATCTGCCGCTGGAAACGATCGCGCGATCCATGCGCTTCCCCTCGGTCGAAAGCATGTCGCGCTTTCTTTTTCGCGAAACCGGGAAACGCGCGGTACGGTAGCTGATCCATCCCGGCGAATTTTGCCGTGTCTTGACGATTTCTCCGATTTCCCGTCACGGCCGGCGTGATACGCGCAGTGGCTCGGACAATTGGCCGTCCTGTCGGCCCCGTCCGGGAATTGTCCACGCATGAAACTCGATCATCGCGATCGCCGAGCGCATCTCAACTACGCGCCGCTCTTTGAGGCCCTTACCCGCCGCCGATTCCTCGCGCAGGCGACGCTCGCGACGATCGCGCCGGTCTTTGCACGTGGTCAGGGTGTCGCTGGGATCCGCCCGTATCTGCAAAGCGTGACGCCGGATTCGATCCATGTGGGATGGCGAACCGACAGCGGCACGGAAACGACCGTGCTTTACGGCACCAGTCCGGATGCATTGACCAATACGGTGCCGGGCTCGAACCAGGTGCTCGGCACGAACTACAACTGGCACAACGCGCAGCTCACGGGTCTTTCTCCCGCCACCTACTACTATTACAAGGTGCGCACGGGCGCGCTGGAATCGGGGGTGTTCCGCTTTCGCACCCTGCCTCCGCGGGGCACAAATACGGGGCGCCTGCGCTTCCTCGTGATCGGCGATAACCAGATTCGCAATGAACCGCGCTACGAAACGATCATTGCGCGCGCCAAGGCGAAGATTGAGGCGAAGTACGGCGTGCCGATCGAGGAAGCGATCAACGTGTTTCTCAACGTGGGGGATCAAGTGGACGTCGGCACTCTCGATCACTACCAAAACGTGCACCTTTTGAAGGAGCAGGAGGTCACTCCCAATCTCCCGGTGATGACGATCGTAGGTAACCACGAGACTTATAGCGATCCGTCGCTCTCGCTCTACAAAGCGCATTTCAACTACGACCACCTCAGCTACGCGGGCATCTCCAGCCCTGGTGGCGATTTGTATTACGCAAATCACGTCGCGAACATCCTCTTCCTGCACACCAACAGCGAAGATACCTCCGCGACGCAGACGAGCTGGATCTCGCAGGTGGTGAACGCCGCCAAGAACGACCCCGCCGTCGAGTTTATCGTCTCGCTCGTCCACCGGCCCTATCAAGCCGAGCAATATATCGGGGATATCTCTTCGTGGTTCCGCAACACGATTGCGCCGATCCTGGCGCAGACGCCCAAGCATGTCCTGAACATCGGCGCCCACCATCATCTCTATGCGCGTGGGCAGATGCGCGACTGGCCAGTCTATCATATCATTTCCGGCGGAACGGCGTGGGATCAATTCTGGGGCCAGAGCACGGAGAGCGATTACGACGACGTGCAGAAGACCATTGCCAACTGGGCTTGGCAGGTTCTCGATTTTGACCTCACCGCGCGGAAGCTCACCGTGGAATGCTACGGCGAGGCGCATCCCAAGCTTGGGTTCGTCTATCCCAGCGTGCTGATCGATACCTTCCACCGCCAGTTTGGCCTCCCGGCGCCGGCACAGCCCTCAATGCTGAACGCCCCCTCGGCACCAGTGACGCTCCCTTACTTGCTGAAGAGTTCGCCCTTCAGCACCGCGGCACAGGGCGAAACGCTGAACAGCACACAGTTCCAGGTCGCCGTGGACGCGACTTTCACGAACCGAAAAATTGATCACATCCGCGATCACGAGAATTTCTACGGCGACACCGGCGCTCCCAACTACACGCCGGTGAATGTGAATGCCGGGCTTGATCTCCTCTCGTATCCGATTTCGTCCAACGGGCTGCCCAACGGGACCTACTACGCGCGAGCACGGCATCGCGACAGCAACTGCGAATGGTCCGCGTGGAGTGCCCCCATGGCGTTTACCGTCGTCGGCAGCGTCGTGGCCGATCCGCGCATCTCCATGCTCAAGCGGGTTTATGGAGCGAATGAGGATTTTACGGTGACCTACGAAAATGGTCCCGGCCTCGCTAAGGACTGGATCGGCATCTATGTAAAGGGCCAGACGCCCGGTTCGGTCAATTCGACCACCTGGCAGTATGTCACTGGCGCCAGTGGCACGCGCGCATTCACTTTCGATCTTCCCGCGAAGCGCGAATACTTCGCCGCGTTCTTCACGAACGACGGCTATACGGAGATCGCGCCGCGTGTTCCGTTTTACGTCGGTACGGTCCCGATCTTGAGCGCCGTCGATAACGTCTTTGACGAGGGCGAAACGGTCGCGATCTCCTACGCGAACGCACCGGGATCCGCCACCGATTGGATCGGCGTTTATCGCGCGGGCGAAACTCCGGGACCGGTGGGCAGCATCCAGTGGCATTACGTGACGGGCACCAGTGGGGTGATGAATTTCACCGCCCTGCCCAAGGGATTCTATTTCGCCGTTTATATGGTGAACGACGCGCATTTCGAGATTAGCGATCGCCTGGCCTTCAGCGTCGGAACAGCCCCTGCCACCCTCACGCTAGCAGGCGGGACGTCGTTTGAGTTCGGCACTCATTTCACTGCCGATTTCAGCGGCGGCGCGGGCACACCGAAGGACTACATCGGGATCTTCGTTCGCGGCGCAACGCCTGGCGTCGACCGCCTGGTGACCTATTCTTACGTGGGCGGGGGCACGCAGGGAGCGGTGACTTTCACCGACCAACTGCCCGCCGGTGACTACTACGTGGCGTTGTTCATCAACGATTCCTACACGGAGATTTCCAACCGGGTGGATTTCACGGTTACGGGCGGGCCGGTGATGCCGCAATCGGAAGGCATCCGCAAAGGCAGCGGCAATCAGCTGATCATCGGCGTCAAAGTGCAGCCCGGCGCGGTGCACCACTTGCAATACAGCCCTGACATCGCCAGCGGGTGGACGACGGTGGAAACCTTCACCGGCGAGGGCCTGCGCATGGAAATCACGGTGAACGCGGACGAAGTGGCGGGGAAGGGGTTCTGGCGGGTCTTGCGACCTTAGGCCTCAGGTTTGTGAGTCCGTATTTTCAAGCGCGAATAGTTGCCGTTTGACGGCCGAATTCGTGTGCCGCTGCTTCCTGGAAAGATCGTGAAAGCAGTTTTTTCCAGCGTCGCAGCCATCTGGTCAGCAACGATTTAAACGGGTTTTTCGTGATGTTGGAACCACCTGGAGTCCCTTCCCCATTCCTTTGTCTTCAGGGATTCTCGGGCCGCGTCGAACGGCGGGCAATCAAGTCCGCCCGGGATACGCAACAAAACACATGAATACTCGTACTATTCCCAAATCAATCCCGGCACTGGTTACCGCCTGTGCACGGGCTCTCACTGGAGTTCAAACCTACGCCGCCGCCCTGAGCATTGCTCAGAATACCGAGGCGCGCTTCGAGGTCGATTACTTCGACCTTGTCGGCGAACCGGGTTCCGCGACGAATCTCGGCAAGAACGCCGTGCTCAACGCGAAACGCGACAGCCTTACCGCTGCCCGCGCGGCGCGCCGCGTCGCGGTCGCAGCCGGCGTGAAGTTCTGCTCTGACGGAGTGGACCTGCTCAAGCCGCGCTTCGGCCGCAGTTGGAACCCCGCCTGGCTGGCCGCGGGCTTCAGCCGCACTTCCATCGCCGTGCCGCGCAGCAACCCGCTGCCGGTGCTGCTCGAACTGCGCAACTACCTGCGGGATCATCCCACGCAGGAGGTTGCTCCGCAGGGCTTCACCCTGGTGAACGCGGAAGCGCGCATCGCGGCGCTGAACGCGGCGCAGCAGGTGGTCGACGCGGCCATCGTGGCGCGGAAAGTCGCCGCGCAAAACCGCGACGGCTCGGTGAAGCAGTTGCGCAAGCGGCTGACCTGCTTGCGCGACGAGCTGAACCTGCTCTTGAACACTGACGATCCTCGGTGGCTCGAGTTTGGCTTCACTCGTCCGGTGGACATCCATCGTCCCGCCGCGGTCACGGGTCTCACCGCCACGCCGGGTCTGCCCGGCCAGGTGCTCGTGCAGCACGAAGCTTCAGCCCGCGCGCTGAACTACCGCGTGAGCTGGAAGCCGCAGGTGAGCAGCGGCGAGCCCACGGAGGTCGGCCTTTTTGCCGATCTCGCGGTGACGCTCAGCGGCTTGCCCAGCGGAACCACGATCGTGGTGAGCGTAACGGCCCGGAACGAAGCCGGGGAAACTCAACCCGCGGAGGTCACGGTCGTCGTGCCGTAATCAGGTCGCGAAGCTGGCGGAGAAAGGCGCCGGCGAAATGATCGACTGCAACGCGCCCGGTGCCAACAACGCGCCGGGCGCGTTTTGCTTTTTATATTCACCGCGACGACGCGAAGGACGCGACGGATTGGAGAAGAGGGTCCCACCTGAAGACCGCGATTGGCCGCGGAAAAGTGGAGTGGAGGGCCGAAGGCCCGGATGCATACCAGCCCAGTCCGAAGGGCCACTGCCATTAAGTTAAGGCAGGTAGTTGGGTGATAAAGTGGGTCATCCTGATGGAGCTTCAAGCGACTGAAGGACCCCGCTCCACCCGCGGAAAGGGGATCATTTCAAAGGTCTTCTCTGGGTAACGTTGTCCACCGGAACTGGCCCGGGGTCCTTCACTGCGCAGCTCGTTCCTCGCGGACTTCGTTCAGGATGAGCCACTTTTTAAACGTCTCGATCGCGCGCAATATTCTCCTCAACCCAGCGCGTTGCGCTGGGCTGGTATGCGATCGAGCCTTCGGCCCGCAAATGCAGCCACCGCGAATCCAACGCGGTTTTCAGGTCTCATGCAGAGACGCAGCGGTGACGATCCTCCCGGCGGCGGCGCGGATGACGGCGGAGTGGGGGGGGCGGATTTTTTTTCGGCAAATGAGGCCGTTTTTTGGAAACGTATGGCAACGATTGAAGTAACGATATGCCCCTCCCGGATACCAACCATGAGCAGTTCCTCCGCCTCTTCGCGGAGCATGAACCTGCCATTCGGGCGTTTGCGCGGCTGCTGTTGCAGAGAAGGGAAGATGTCTCGGGCGTGATGCAGGAGGTGACGGTAACGCTGTGGCAGAAGTTCGATTACTTCGATCCATCCCTGGATTTCCGGAAGTGGGCGTTTGGCATCGTTCGCTTCAAGGTGCTGGCGCACTTGCGCGACCTCTCGCGCAGCCGTTTCGTCTTCGATGATGAGCTGGTGAACCGTCTGGCCGATGAAGCGAGCGCGGCGGATCAGCGGCACGACGCGCAGCGGGAAGCGCTCGAGGCCTGCCTGCAGAAATTGCCGCCGTCGCAGCGGGATTTGATTTTAGCGGCTTACGAAAAAGGAACGCGCATGGACGAACTCGCGGCGCGGCGCGGGGAGACGGCCATGTCACTCTACAAGAAGCTGCAGCGTCTGCGGCAGGCGCTGCTCGAATGTGTTCGCAGGACAATGGCGCAGGAAGGGATCGCATGAACGCGAAGTGGCACGACATTATCCAGCGGTGGTTCGCCGGGACGGTGACCGAGGCGGAGGCAGCCGAGTTGCAGGAGGCTCTCAAAACGGACGCCGAATTGCGTGCGCTCTACCTGGATTATGCGAACCTCGACGCTGCGCTCGAAATTGCAGCGAACGATGCTTCGATGAGACGGGCCTCGGCGCCAGTCGTTTTCGTGGCGCCGCAAGCCTGGAAGCAAGAAACGAGGCGATCCT
>CBHXZU010000308.1:0-7136 GCA_966125105.1 uncultured Prosthecobacter sp. | reverse complement strand
ATCTCCCAGCCGGCATTCGCGCTAACCTGTGGCTTGAGCCCGGCTC
This sequence comes from uncultured Prosthecobacter sp., assembly GCA_966125105.1. Classification (GTDB taxonomy): domain Bacteria; phylum Verrucomicrobiota; class Verrucomicrobiia; order Chthoniobacterales; family Chthoniobacteraceae; genus SXWH01. The sequence continues at coordinate 7,090 of CBHXZU010000308.1, read as the reverse complement.
TCGCGACGGTGATTTGCTGTTCTTCGATGGAGATGTTCTGCTGCTGCGCCTTCAGGAAGGGACGCTGCGCCCGCGCTGCGGTGAGCGCGTTTTGCAACGAAATCCGCCGTTCAATCGCGCGCAGATCGCCCACGGCTTCAAACGTGGGTTTTCCAGTCGCGCTCTTCGATGCTTCGAGTCCGAGCGTGCGGGAGAGCTCCAGTTGCGCGACCAGGTAGTTGTTCTTCGCGCGAATGAGATCCGGCTGCGAGTTGGCGAGGGCCACTTCCGCTTGCAGGACGTTGAACCGCGGAACGGTCCCCGCTTCGAAACGATTTTGCTGATCCTTCAGCTGGTCCCCGAGGAGCCTGATGCTCTCTTCTGCCACGGTGATCAGCTTGCGATTGAGAAGGACGAGGTAGAATTGCGAGCGGACCGTCGCAATTACGCGATCCACGGTGTCGCGCAATTGGAAGTAGGCCTGGTCTTCGGTATACTTCGCAATCTTCAGCGCGGCGCCCACCTGGCCGCCGGAGTAGAGGAGCTGGCGAACTTCGATCGAGGCCTGCCACGACTTGTCGCCGCCGACCGAGCCCGAGGCATCCGAACCGCTCCCGAAGGTCACCGTGTTGCCCGAGGCATCGGTGAAATTGCTGCTGCCAGTGCTGCCGCCGCTTCGTTCGAGCAAGTATTTGTCCTGCTGGAAGTAATTGGCTTCGGCCACGACGTGCGGCAGCGCTTGCGCGCGAACCTCGATGACCTGGCCTCGCGTGCGCTCGATCTCCTTTAGCGCCCGGAGGAGGTCAGGGTTTTGCCGCAGGCCGAGTTCGATGGCGCGTTGCAGCGACATGGAACCGCGGATCGAAGTGACCCTTTCATCGGCGCTCTGAATGACGCCTTTCTTGACGGTTACGGTTTTCGTCTTGGATGACGATTTTTTCGGTAAATCTGCTGCGAGGGCGAGGGATGCGGCAAATAAGGCAGTGGTAACGACGGCTGCACGAATCATGAGCAATGGTGTGGAAAGATCTTCTCGTAAATGCGCACCCAGGCGCATTGCTCGTCGGGTTCCAAGTGGCCCATGAGCCGCTTGAGATTCCCAATCATGTCCTCGCGAACTTGCGAGACGAGGGCGAGACCTTTCTCAGTGATGAAGACGAGGACCTTGCGTCGGTCCTGTTCCGCCACTTGCCGCCGGGCATAACCCAACCGTTCGAGCCGATCCACCAAGCCGGTGGCGGCTGCGGTGGTATGCCGCATGCGTTGCGCTACTTCGGTCATCGTGAGGGGATGGTCCTGTTGAGACAGGAAGCCTAGGAGGAGGTACTGGGGAAAGGAGACGTTTCCGCGGGTCAGCTCTTTGGAGAGGTGAATGACGAAGCTGCGCTGCATGACCGTGAAGATGTCGGCCAACTTCTCTGCATCAGCGCGCATTTGGGATTCATCTCTTGAGTGCATGCGAAAAGTTAAGGACGTTTACTTTGAAGGATCGGTAGATTCCGTCAACGTCAATCCATTCGCGGAAACGGCATGAGGCCTGCTCTTCTCGGAATCGTTCCGAACTTACCATGCAACGCTACTCCGAGCACCCGGCCACCGTGGATCTTTCCGACAGCTTCACCCTCGCAGGCCGACAGGAGACGAAGCGAAAAATCCTTCTCCTCGAGGACGATGTGCATTTCCGCGACATCATGAAGGACTTTTTGAACTCGCATGGCTTTCAGGTCGTAGCGGTGCAGAACGGCGTGGAAGGCGTTCACGAAGTTCTCGCAAGTGATTTCGAGGTTATCCTTTGTGATATGATGATGCCGACGCTCCCCGGCGATATGTTCTATCGAGCGGTTGAGCGCATGCGCCCGCACCTCTGCGAGCGGTTCATTTTCATGACGGGCCACCGTGGGAGTCCCAAGGTGAACGAGTTTGTCCGTGCTGTAAACGGCACCATGCTCGCGAAGCCCTTCCAAGTGGACGATCTGTTGGAAATGATCGCTTTCGTGCAGGTGCGGATGGCGGTTTCCTAAAGCGGAAACGCCCGGCGGGGTTTGCGCGAGTCCCGATCGGTCCCGCCTTTTTCCTTGGTCCACATCGTCGTGCAGGCCAAGAGTGCCTCGTGTTTCGGTCCATACTGCTCCTGACCAAAGGCATCATCCGTGATCAGCGCCTGCGCCGGTCGATGATGTTTTGGATCATGCTGGCGGCGCTGGTGATGCTCTTCATCGGAGCGTGGCTGCTCACCGATCGATGGGGCAGGGAGCACCCATGGCTTTACCTGTTTTATTGGCTCATTTGCTCGTGGTTGACGTTGACCGGCGTGTTGCTTGCGCTTCTCGACATCCTCGCGCTTCGAGCGGCCCAGCGCGCGGCGAGACGCGTTCTCGAGAAGCAGATGCTGGATGAGATGAAGGACGATCGAAAGCAATGATCCGCACGCGCCAGGAGTTGGAGCAGCAGGAGCGAATCGTGCTGGCCCCTTGGGCGCAAAAGTCGGGCGATTCCGCGGGGAGGCTTCATCCCGAGCGGCGGCATCCGCATCGCACCGAATATCAGCGCGATCGCGCCCGGATCATCCACAGCCGCGCCTTTCGCCGGCTGGAGTACAAAACGCAGGTTTTTCTCAACGGCACCGGCGATCATTTGCGCACCCGTCTCACGCATACGTTCGAAGTGGCGAATATCACTCGCACGATCGCGCGGGCGCTGGCGCTGAATGAGGACCTCGCGGAGGCGATCGCGCTCGCGCACGATCTTGGTCATCCGCCCTTTGGTCACAGCGGCGAGGAGATGCTGAACCAGCTCATGCACGAGCACGGCGGGTTCGATCACAACGCGCAGAGTCTGCGAATCGTGGATGTCATCGAGTCCCGCTATCCCAAGTTTGCCGGGCTGAATCTCAGCCATGAGGTGCGGGAGGGGTTGCAGAAACACGCGTGCTTTTACCGCGCAGCGAAGAGCGACGGGGTGCATCCGCAGCCCTCGCTCGAAGCGCAGCTCGCGAATCTCGCGGACGAGATCACCTACTATAGCCACGACCTGGACGACGGCCTCGACTTCCACCTGCTCGAGCCGGAGCAGCTTGAAAACCTCGAGGTGTGGCGCGACACCGAAGCTGAAGTGAAGCGGCACTTTCCGAAGCTGAAAGGCGCATCCCTCCACGGATACGTGATTCGATGCATGATCGACCGCCAGGTGGCCGATGTGATCCGCACGAGCGCCGATCGGATTGCGAAAGTCGCCATCGGCAGCGCGGATGAGGCTCGCGCTAACGCCGAGCCGCTCATCGCCTACAGCAAGTCGCTGTTGAAAGGGAACCAGCAGCTGCGGCGCTTCCTCTACAAGAACCTCTACTTTCATCCCCGAGTCGCAGGCGCGAACCAGCGCGCTTGCGAACTGTTACGCGACGTCTTCTCCGCTTACCTCAAAGACCCCAAGCTCCTCGGCAAAGCCACCTCGAAGCGAATCAAGCAAGACGGTTTGCACCGCACGGTGTGCGACTACGTATCGGGAATGACCGACCGCTATTTGCTCGATGAGCACGCGAGGCTTTTTACGCCGCGGCTGCGAGTGACGTTTTGAGGCGAGGGCCAAACACTAAAGGCTAAACGCTAGACACCAAGGCGTCAGTGCTGGAGGTGCACGACCACCTTCTCCGCGCCGCGGGTGTATTCGAAGTGTTTGAGGGCGTCGCCGTCGCGGCTGCCGGCGGTTTTGATGCCGGGAAGGTTGATCGTGTAGAATGGATTCCGATCCTTCTGCGCGATGGCCCAGTGGAATACCTCGGGTAACGCGACCCACGCCTGTAGCGCTTCGGGTGCTGCGGATGGCGCGCCTTTCCAGCTTCCGCGAGCGAGCGCGCCGCGCACGACGACTTCTTCGGGATGCGCGCCTTTGCCGTAAATCTTCAGCAGCGGCAGGCTCGGCCCTTTCGTGATTTCGGCGAGGAAGTTCTCCTCGTCGTAGCGAATCGCGATTTCCCCGACGATTGGCGTGGTGCCGCCTTGAGCCTGGATCTGGCCGGTGGCCTGTTTCCATGATGACTGCGGGCTCGGCATCGGAGCGGCGCAGGCGGAGAAAATGACGGCGGTCGTGACGGTGGCGAGAGCGCGCAAGGAGTGCATGGGTAGTGGTTACGCTGCCGGCGCGGTTTCCGCGCCGTCTTGGAGATCATCCAACTTACCCACGATCTGTTTGCGTTTTTGCACCCAGAGCACGAGGTAAAAAAACTGCAGCCGCCACCACACGCCAAAGTTCGGATGAATATTTCCGCCGAGCACGCTGTTCACCGCCTGGGGAATTTTGAAGGGCGGTTTCGGTGTCGTGAAGACGTCCACGAACTCATCCGTATACCAGGCGCTCACAAATCGCAGGTAGCGGTTCATCAGCTTGTTGAGCCCGCGCTGGTATTGCCAAAAGCGCAAGTTGCGCTGCCATGGATGCCTGAGTGCGCCATCGATTGCGTTCACCGCCTTCTCCGCGCTGTGGATCGCAAGGAAAACACCGGTGCTGAAAATTGGGTCAATAAAACCCGCGGCATCGCCGGCGAGCAGCCATCGATCTCCGTGCAGGCGCGTATTCCGATAACTGTAATCTCCCACCGCATGGACCTCCGTCACGCGCTTCGCCTTGGCCATGCGCTCGCGCATCAATGCGCTCCCCGCGATCGCGTCATCAAGCGCCTGCTCCGGTGATTTCTTCGCGGCCCGGAAGTCCGCTTGATCGCACACCAACCCCACGCTCGTGCGACGCTCATCGATCGGGATCATCCAGAACCAATGCCGATGCCCGCGGATCAGGCGCGTGAGCGTCCCGTCGCGCCCCTCATCACGCTGTGCGCCTTCGAAGTGGGCGAATACGCTGAACTTCTGCAGATGATCGTATTTTTTCCTCAGGTCAAAATGCTGCCCCACCACCGCGTTCCGACCCGAACAATCGATCACGTATTTCGCGCGGATTTGGCCATCGACAGTTTTCAGTGTTGCGCCTTCGGCATCAAACGCCACGTCCTGCACCGCGCATGGCTGTCGGACTTCCACGCCATTTTCCGCCGCATGCTCGAGCAGCATCTTGTCGAAGCGCGACCGCTCCACCTGGTAGGCGAACCGATCGCGCAACTGCAGCGCGCCCTCGAAGTAAAAGCGTTTGATGCGCCGTCCGCACGACGTCGCAATTTCGCCGCCGTGCTTGATGAACCCAATCTCCTCGACCTTTTTCAGCACGCCCAGGTCTTCGAGACTGTGCATGGAGTGGGGGAGCAACGATTCGCCGATCTTGAATCGCGGGAACTTATCGCGCTCGCAAACCACGGCCTTCCATCCGCGGCGCTGCAGCAGCAGTGCGGCTGTCGAGCCGGCAGGGCCTCCACCGATGATCGCGACGTCGTATTCCATTCGGCGCGGTATTTGGCAGCACCTCTGCGCTCGCGCAACCACGGAAGGCTGGCACTCGCCGCGCGATTCGTTTTGATTGGCCCGATGCCCAGCCGCACTCCGCCTCGCTGGTGGCGCGGTTTCCTTCTCGCGTCCAATGCGATACTTCCCGTTCCGACCCTCTGTCTTCTCTTCACAGGAGCTCCGGGCGCATATTGGATTCTTTCGGCCACGCTGATGGCACACGGCCTATTGCTCTGGGCGATCATGGCGCCGAGGGCGACGTGGCTAGGCCCGATCGTCTCGCGTTTTGCCACCGAGAAGAAGGAGATCTGGCTCACGATCGACGATGGTCCGGTAGGTGATCAAACGCGTGCTCTCTCCACGGCCCTGCGCGATCGTGGCGTGGCCGCGACGTTCTTTTTCATCGGAACGCGACTGCGGGCAGACCTATCCGCGGCCGCCGATCTCCAGCGCGACGGCCACGCGATCGCGAACCACAGTGGCACGCATCCGCGGAAAAGCTTTTGGTGCAGGCCGGGATTTTTCGCGCAGCGGGAAGTAGACGGAGGCATCGAGAGCCTGCGGGCTGCCGAGGTCGAGTCGCCCCACTTCCGTCCACCTGTCGGGCACAAGCCCCCTGGCCTGCATCGCGCGCTCCGGCGCCGTGGCCTGCAGCTCATTTCGTGGGAAACCGGAGGTCGCGATGGCTGGTGCGCGGATCCGGCTCCGACCGTCGCTCGTGTCCTGGCCAAAGTGCGCCCCGGCGCGATCATCGTCCTCCACGAGGGACGCGCGCACAGCCTTCCGACGATCCTCGCGGTCGTCGATGCGCTCCTTGCGGAAGGATACCGATTCGTCATCCCGACCGCGGAGCAATTGGCGCAAGATAATGTGATGATCCACCGTGACCTCCCGCTGGAGGTTTAAAGCTCGAGGAGAGACTGCGCCAACTCAGCGGACGTGCGCGCGCACTTCTGGAAGAAAGTCGACGAAGTCAGCTCCGAACGCTTCGTATTTGTCCTCCAAAATTCGGATCGCCCCGCTGAGATTTACCGGGCGCGAGAACCGGCCACCGATCCGGTCTAGCGCCTTGGCAATGCCGGCGACGGTGCCGTAGGAACAAAGCCAATCAGCCGTTCGGATCTGCTCGAGTCGTTCGTACGCCAGCGCCGGCATTTGCTCCCGGAATGTCGGAAACGCCGCATACACATCGCCAACAAACTGCTCCAGCGGTTGCACGACGAAGTGTCTCCAATCGCGAGCGAGAAAGTGATCGTAAAACAGGTCCGTGAGGATTCCGCCGAAGCGCCGAAAAGGCGGAGCGAAACGCGAGATGCTCTGTCGCACAATCGGATGCGCATCGGTAAATGCGTCAACGCGCCGATGCTGAGCGACTCCGCGCTGAAGTCCGCTCGGCAGGGAAGCCAGGGCATTCATCGGCACGAGGTCCGGTAGCAAATTGCCGACCCGTGCCGCCGGATCCGGATCGGACAAGTAGATGTGAGCCAGCCAATTCATGCGCGAAATCGAACGCTCAAGGAACAGCAGAAATTACCTGCCGCAACCGCGAATGAAGCCGATCAAAACCGCAAATTTCAGCGGTGAGGGCCTGCATTCTCGGCAAAGCCTCGTCGGGCAGTGCGCTCGGCGATTCCTCGGGCTGCCTGAGTAAATCCTCCCATCGATCCCTCCCGCGCAAGCTTAGTTGTCGGAAATGTGGTTTTGTTGTTCCTGTGTTCGCGCGG
>CBHXZU010000307.1:0-7136 GCA_966125105.1 uncultured Prosthecobacter sp. | reverse complement strand
GATCGCGTCGAGCAGCGAACCGCTCACGACCTTCGCCGCCTGTGAGCCCGCGCCGATCTGGACGCCGTTGGCGGCGTGCAGGGTCCAGCGCGGCGCGATACTGCCGCCCGTCGCCGTCTTGAACTCGGGCCGGAGGATAACGTTGTAGCGGAGTTCCGTCATCATTCCCGCCTGGATGGACTCGACGGAGATGAGGTCGAACTTCTCAAGGAACTTTGCAAAGGATTCGTCAAACGCAACGTCGTAATTGATGTCGTTCGTCACGCGCACCCGCAGGAAGTGGCTGGCGCGATTCGGCGCAAACCAATCACGCTTCGAGAAGTAGTAAATGATGGCGCAGATGACGATTGTAGTAGCAGCTGCCATCCCGTACTGACGGGCGCCGACGGCCAGGCCCGCAGCCATGGCGAGGAAGACGAAGCCGATATCGCGCGCCTCTGCCAGGTCCGATCGGAACCGGATGATCGAGAAGGCTGCAAACATGCCGAATGCGGTTGCCTGCGCTTTCTCGCCGCTACCTCCGCGCACCACCATCACGATCACCGTCACGACGATTCCAAGGATCAGCAGCGTGTGCACGTAGTCTTGGGAGAGTTTCGGGCCGCGGAAAGTGCTCTTATAAAGAGCCGCAATCATCGACGTCAGTCCAAACGCCAAAAAAGTAGCGAAGAAGATTTCGGGAAGGCCCGCTTCCGGAGCGCCGAATTGCAGCGTCGTTTGGAAGAAGTCGACAATGCTGGTCAGCCCCACGTCGTGCAAAACCCGGAGCAGCGGACCGAGGTTTTCGACTTCGTAGCTCGTGCCGGAACCGGCGGTTGGCGCCGCTTGAGCAAGCGTGGATAGTGCGGACGGGAATAGAGTGTGCATCATTGGTCGGGTAAGCAGATCAGCCAATCGCCGGAACGATCAGCGGGGTTCCCAGGACGGTTCCACCGCTGGGAGTAGTGGAGTTTTCGGGGCGTAATTCAGGCAATGGGGGAAGATTCTTTCGCCAGTTTGGGGCCAGCATCTCGCGGAGCACCGGATCGCTGCGCTCCAGAGCGTTGCAGTATTTGGAATGGCTTTGCAGGCGACATCCCGTTTCGGCCAGGAGGCGGCTCAGCCAATAGGGGATTGAGCCAGTAATCTTGACCTCCAGGACCGAGATGTCGTCCGGATACAGGTAGTTTTCCGGGCGGAAATTGCGGTCATCCGGCACCGGGTGCAAATTATCCAGGCGATACGCGATGCCCGTGTCGTAGGTCACGCGAAGATCGCTCGCAGCATCGCGGGCCGCGTATGCGCGGCGATCGTAGCGCATCGCCATGGTCGGACGGAATCCGCGCCGCACCACCAAGTCATCGATGATCTCGTGAACCGTGCGCCGGTCGACTTCGTTCAACTTCAAGTTTGGCCATTGGCCTTCACCCACACGCATCGCTTCCTCCAAGGGCATGCGCACGCGTCGTTTTACGCCGCGCCCATCCTGCTTGTGCTTTACCTCGATGAAGACCGTAGGAGGGAGCTTGCCGTCCAGGCTGCCGTAAACGCGCACACGGAATTTCCGGCGGTTCTGCACGCTGCGAATCTTCTCCCAATAGCAGTCGCGATCCGCGTTGTCATAGTAGAGGCTGACGATCGGGTAATACGCCGTCTCGTCTGCATTGGCGTCCGCCTTGAGGTGCGGCTCAAGCTTCTCCATCAACGCAGCGCGTACTTGCGCGTTGATGACGAACTTCATTTCGAATCTGTCGAGACGATAATAGCTCACGGTTTGGAGGGCAACTTGGTGGTTACCTGAAAAGGGGCGTGTTTCTGTGCGTGCGTAGCAATAAATGCAACAGCGATGTTTGCATAGATGTAACATTTCACATCGCTGAATACTGTAGTGTAATTTCTGTTAATCGGCGCGCAAGGGGCGCGCACGATCGCGCCTTCTCGGTTGCAACTTGCGCGCGATGGCTCGCCGATCGTGTGACGTTTCGTTCGAAGACAAAAGTCGTGCCAGGTTCGTGACGCCTCATGGCTTGTTGCTTGCGAGTGTGGAAAGCCTCGGCTTTGCTGCGCGACGCTCATGCTTCGCACTCTCGCGTTTTCGCTCGCCTTCGTCGGCGTTTCGTGCGCCCAGGCCCAGGCTCCAGCCAAGCCACCGCAACCAGCGGCTCCCGTTCCGCCGCCCGCAGTCCCCACCGGCAACGGCGCAACGGCAGCACCCGTCGCGACATCTCCCCAACCGGCCGGCGCAACGGCGGCAACTCCAGCTGCGCCCGCTCCCGCGAGCCCGGAAGCTGGGGGGGACAAACGGATCAGCATTAGCCAATGCCACGTGGAGGGGCCATACGCAGCCATCACGTTTGACGACGGCCCGCATGGCACCCAGACGCCTCGTCTTCTCAAGATGCTGAAGGATCGCGGCATTCACTCGACTTTCTTCGTCGTGGGACAATGCGTGGCAGAAAGCCCGGAGATCGCCCGGCAAATCCTCGCCGAAGGTCACGAGATCGCGAACCATTCGTGGAATCATCCTCTGCTTTCAAAAATGAGCGAAGGCTCGGTGCGCGATCAGATCCAGCGCACGCACGACGTCGTGAAGCAGGAGACCGGCTTGACGATGACGCTCTTCCGTCCGCCCTACGGGGGCTTCACCGCGAATCAGCGCGCGTGGGCCAATGCCACGTGGGGCTACAAAACAATCCTCTGGGACGTGGACAGCCTCGACTGGAAGCATCGCAACCCAGCGAAGACGCAGGCGATCATTCTTTCTGATGCGCGTCCCGGCTCGATCATCCTCTGCCACGATATTCACAAGACCACGGTCGACGCGATGCCCGCCACCTTGGACGGCCTCCTCGCGAAGGGGCTGAAACTCGTAACGGTTTCCGAGTTGATCAAGATGCACAAGGAAGTGCCGGCCGCGGCCAAGCACCCGGCGACTCCAGTCCGCACACTGACGAAGAAAGAAGGCGCCAGCGCCGCGACGTCTCTCGGCGAAGTGGAAAAGGCCGCTCCGATCAAAGCGGCACCCGTGCGTTAAGAGCAGAAGTGTCGCGCGGCTTTCCCGCCGCGATGCCTCAAACTTTGAGGAGATTCAGGTCGTGCGCGTCTGACGAAACTCAAGGACTATCCGAGCCGTCGGAATCGCTGGAAGACGCTGCATTTACCTGACTTTCAGCCTTATCCCCATGGAATGCGGCTATTTTTCGGCGTAAAACCGATGACGAGCACAAAGTTGCCGGGGATGCGTTCTGGCCTTTGGCCCCGCCTTAATTCCGGGCGAAGCTCGCCGCGACCTTGCTGTAGCTCAGCGGGGTGATCGTCACCTTGGTGCCGATGGAGATCGTGTCAAACAACCGGACGATGTCCTTGGACTTCATCCGCACACAGCCGTAGCTGGCGGGACGGCCGATCTTCGACTCCTCCGGGGTGCCATGAATGTAGATGCCGCGGCTCGCGGCGTTGCGCGTTCCGGTGTCCGTTCCGCTCAAGCACAGGACGCGGGTCACGATCGGATCGCGTCCGGGAGTGTTTGGACGCAGCACTTCACCAGTTGCGCGGAGAGCCTTGAATACCGCGCCCGTCGGAGCACCCCCGCCCACCTTGCGGCTCACCTGGAGTGTGCCGAGCGGGGTGCGATAGCTCTGCGGACGGTCGCCGATCCCGAACTTCGAAGTCGAAACTGGGAAAGCCGCGCGACGCACGCCGTTTTCGACGTAATACATCTTTTGTTCGGCGGTGCTGACGATCAGTTCAGGAGATGCGGCAAAAGCGTTCGCGGCGCTGGCGCAGAGAGCAATTAGAAGGGCGTTTTTCATTGGGCTGGAAAGGCCCAACGCATGGCACGTGCCATCCCCTTAGAGGGTGCGCTTCACTGGACGGTGGGCGTAACAACGCCGTCACATGCCAGTAATCGGACATCCCGCTGCCGGAAACGGCGCAAGGTTACGCAGAATCGGGCACTTACCTACAGCTTGAGAGCTGATTTGGGCGAGATGGCGCCGTCGAGAATAAATGATAATAAAAGTTTACCTCGTCACGCTCGCTTCATCCGAACATCCATCCAAACCGCAGCAATGAGAACCGCGCCGCGGGCTAAATACTGGTTCGCCGTGGAGACTGCGAGGAGGTTCATCCCATTGATGAGAATGGCGATGATCAGCGCGCCGAAGAGGACGCCTAGGACATTGCCGCGCCCGCCGCGGAGAGAGACGCCGCCTATCACGCAGGCCGCGATCGCATCGAGTTCCCAAAGCTCACCTGCCTTGGTGTTTGAAGAGCCAGTGTTTGATGTGAGCACGAGGCCGGTGAGCCCAACGATGGCACCCAGGATCATGAAGGCAGTGATCGTTACTCGCTTCACGGGGATGCCGGAAATCAGAGCGGCTTCTTCGTTTCCGCCAATCGCGTAAAGGTGCCGTCCGAACGGAGTGTGGCGGGTGAGCACGTGCACCGCGACCGCCACCGCGGCGAAAATCAAAGCAGGGAGGGGAATCCCGTTTGCCAGGTTCGCCACGAGCACAAAAAGGAAGAGCAATTGCCCGGCGATAAAGAGTTTCAGGAAGCGCAGCTCCGGATCATCCGTCGCAAACCCATGTTCCTTGCGCTGCGCATCCGCTCGCAAGCGCAGCCAAACGAGGACGGTGGCAGCCACACTCACCAGCACCAAGCCCGCCGTTGCGGGCACGCGATAGGCGTTGAGCAGCTTCAGCAAATTGTCCTGTCCGCCGATGGAAATCTCCACCGTGCGCATTCCCGTCGTGTGCCAGAAAAGCCCTCGGAAAATCAGCAGTCCACCGAGCGTCACGATGAATGCCGGAATGCGCTCGCGGACGATGAGGCTGCCCATCGCAAACCAGACGATCACTGCGGCGGCGATCGCTGTGAGCATGGAGAGCCCAGCAGGCCAACTGTGCTGAGTTGTGAGCACTGCGGCTATGCCGCCCGCGAGTCCCAAACCGCTGCCGGCGGAGAGGTCAATGTGCCCCGGCAGAATCACCAGCAGCATGCCGACCGCGAGCGTGGCCATGATGCTGAAATCGGTGAGCAGGTTCGAAAGATTGTCCGGGCGGAGGAAGCGCGCATCCTTCATGGCGAAGAAGGCCGCGATGAGGATGAGGCCGAGGCCGAGGGCGAAGTCGCGGAAAGTGAGGCGGGCGGACATTGGCTACGGGATGGTTTGGCCGATCGCAGCGGCGAGAAGGCGTTCGGGCGTGGCGTCAGCGCGGGCAAACTCCCGGGCGATCCGCCCTTCGTGGAGCATGAGGATGCGGTCGCTCATGCCGAGCAGTTCCGGCATTTCGCTGGAGACAAGGACTACGGCGCGCCCCGCGGCGGTGAGTTGATTGATCAGCTCGTAGATTTCGACCTTCGCGCCGACGTCGATGCCGCGGGTGGGTTCATCGAGAAAGACGACCTTCGGCTCGGTCATGAGTGCCTTGCCGAGCACGACCTTTTGCTGATTGCCGCCGGAGAGTTTGCCGACGATTGCTTCGAGCGTCGGCGCCTTTACTCGCAGCGCCTTGAATTGCGCCTCGTTTTCACGGAACTCCGCCTGCCCATCGATGAGCGGTCCGCGGGTGAGTCGATCGAGCGAAGAAAGTGACAGGTTGAAAGCGATGCTCTCCTCGAGCACGAGTCCGTAGCGCCGTCGATCTTCGCTTACGAGCGCGATCCCTCGGCGCAGCACTTCGTCCGGGGTGCTCGGTGGCAGCCCATCACCGTTCAGGGCCACCTTGCCGTTGAGGCGCGTGCCCCACGCGCCGAAAAGATGCATCAGCAATTCCGTTCGACCCGCGCCCATGAGTCCGCCGATGCCGAGCACTTCTCCCGGGCTCACGGAAAAGGTCACGTCGCGCAACCGCGCCTTTCCGCGGGAATCCGCCACGGTGAGATCCTCGATTTTCAGGATGGGCGTCGCGCCCGCGGCCTGGCTGCGTCGCGGAAATAGGTTCGCGATTTCACGCCCCACCATGTGGCGAATGATCTCCGCTTTATTTGTGCCACATGTCCGTGCGGAGAAGACGCTCTGTCCATCGCGCAGCACGGTGATGCGATCCGCAATCGCGAACACTTCATCGAGTTTGTGCGAGATGTAGATGCACGCGATTCCTTCGGCGCGCAGCTCGCGGAGGATTTTGAGCAGGATCTCCGCCTCGTGCTCCGCGAGCGCGGCGGTGGGTTCGTCGAGGATCAGGATGCGCGAGCGTTTCGCCAGCGCTTTCACGATCTCGACGAGCTGCTTCTCGCCGACTCCGAGGCTCGCGATGGGCGCGTCCGCCGGGATGCGCACGCGAAAGCGCTCCAGGAGGTCACGCGCCTGGGTGAGCATCCGCATGTGATCGACGAAGAGTCCGCGCCTCGGTTCGTTGCCCAGGAAGATGTTCTCCGCGACCGTCATCTCCGGCACGAGCGCGAGCTCCTGGTAGATCACCGCGAGCCCCGCTGTCTCCGCATCCGCCACGCCGCGAAACTCAGCGACCTTATCCTCGACGCGCAATTCTCCCTCGTAGCTCCCGTGCGGATGAATCCCGCTGAGCAACTTGATCAGCGTGCTTTTTCCCGCGCCATTCTCGCCGCACAGCGCGTGGATCTCGCCGGCGCGCAGGTCAAACGCGACATCCTTCAGCGCGATCACGCCGGGGAAGGTCTTCGTCAGGTTGCGCGCTTCGAGGATCATGCGCTGCGGTTTGCGTGCTGCCGGTTACTGGCCCTGGAACACTGCTTCCGCCTTGTGGAAGCCGTCTTTGATCACCGTATCGCGGAGGTTTTCCTTCGTCACGAGCACGACATCGAGCAACTCGGACGGCACATCGATCTTGCCGTTGTTGATCTTGCTCTTCGCCGAAATGGGTTCGCCCTTGGCGATGGAGACGGCGAGTTCCGCGCCGCGCCGAGCGAGTTGCGAGAGCGGTTTGTAGATGGTCATCGCCTGGGTGCCGTTCGCGATACGCTGGCAGGCGACGAGTTCCGCATCCTGGCCGGTCACGAGAACCTTCCCGGCGAGCCCCGCTTCCGTGAGCGCCTGGATCGCGCCGCCCGCGGTGCCGTCATTTGACGCGACGACATAGTCGATGTCGCGCGTCTTCGTCAGCGCGGCTTGCATGATCTGTTTCGCGTTCTCCGGCTTCCAATCGTGCGCGTGCTGCTCGTGCACGACTTCG
>CBHXZU010000306.1:0-7163 GCA_966125105.1 uncultured Prosthecobacter sp. | reverse complement strand
ACGGCGGCCGCCAATGGCGCCTCGCCGATGCGTATCTCGGCACACGCACGCAAACGGAACTCATGAACGTCCTCACCCGCGGCGGCGTCATCGGCGGGAGCAGCGCAGGCGCAACCATCCAGGGAAGCTACATGGTCCGCGGCGCGCCGGAGGGGAATCACATCATGATGGCAGTCGGCCACGAAGCCGGCCTTGGCTTTCTGAAGAACGTCGCCATCGACCAACACGTCATCGCCCGCAAGCGCGAGCGCGACATGCTCGAAGTGATCACCGCCCACCCTGCCCTGCTCGGCATCGGGTTGGACGAAGGAACCGCCATCATCGTGCAAGGCGATCAGGCCCGGGTGATCGGAAAGAGCAAACTCATGCTCTACGCAAAAGATCTGAAGATCACCGAAGGTGGAGATCCGTTCCTGCGCTTCGACGCGGGTCAGGTTGTGAACCTTGCGACGCGAAGCGCGATCGATCCCAAGTAGACTCGCGCCGGATTCCGCGATGAAGGTCCGTTCCGGCAGATTGTTTGGCGAACAAGAACCGCCTAAACTCCAGCAACCAAATGGCGGAATGGAAAAGCCGGTCATCCTGAGGGAGCCTAAGCGACTGAAGGACCCCGAACCACTCGCGAGCGATCTGTCGCCGGGAGTAGCCCCCTCGACGAACGAACCCCACTAGCGACTGAGGCAAATCGCGATTAACAATTCCTGAGCGAGTGGAGCGAGGCCCCTCGTTCCTCGGGGTGACCCACTTTTATCCGCTTCGTCTCAACCCCGACCAACGCTCTCCCTATTTCTGAACTCCGCCCGAGATGCCCCCCCCACACTACTGTGCTTCCACGACTTTAATCGCCGCCGCGAGGTAATCCATTACCCGCGCTTTCTCGGTGTTGGTGAGATTCGCGCGACGGGCCATTCCAGACACCATGCGGTCCCATCCGCCGAGTGAGCGGCTGTCGAGCATCTCGAGATCGTGGCATTCGGTGCAGCGGTTCGTGTAGAGCTTGCGACCCTCCTCGAGATCCCCCTTTTCCGTGCTCACTTTCGCCGTGGCAAGGAAGGCGGCGTCCACCGGCGGAGAAGTGCGCTCCTCGAATTGCGCGCTCATTTCACTGCGCAATGCGCGCAGGCGTGGATGATCCGAACAGATCTTGAGCCCATCATCGATCGCGCTCAATGCGTGCACTGCGCCCTTCTCAAAGCGCTTCATCTTATTCGCCGTCTCGTAGAGTTCCTCGGCGTCGCCCAAGCCGCGTTTGACCAAAGGTTGAAACACTTTGAAACCCGCATGCGCCGGCTCTGCGGCGAGACCCTCGTCGATCAGCTTCCGCGCTTCGATGAGCCGCTTTGCGCCCATGGCCTGGCGGGCGCGCAGATAAGCCTTTTCCGCGGGTGCCGCTTTGGCGGAGAGATCCGCGCGATTCACCTTCGACGCGGGGAGCGATGCGCCAAGCAACGGCGTGCCAATACGGTCGACCCCTTCGTCCATCGCAGCCGCGAGACTGACTCGGCCCGCACCCGCGAGTTGCTCCGCGGTGTCGCGCAAGACTTGCAGCGCATTTGTCGCAGCCTGCTTCGCCTGGGGGCTTCCGTTCGCTGCCAGCGTCGCGGCATTGATGGCCCCATTCACGCGTTGCGCGAGGGCATTGGCGAAAGGCTGGATCTCCTTGTCCTGCGCCGCGCGTGTCATCAGCACTTTTGCCGCATCATAGCGTCCGTCGCGAAAGGAGCGCATTCCCCGCAGCAAATCCTCCCACGCCGCGGGCGGAACGCTCTCGATCGCATCCGTCGGCACGGCCAGGGCGACTGTGGCGCCATCTTCTTTCATGAACGCGACGAACGCCGTCCCGGGATCGCGCTTCACCAGCGTGAACTCCTGGCCCTTCGACGCCTGCGCGAACTTCTTCCCATCGAGCATCAATGTCTCGCCTCGCGTAAGACGCACCGGCTCCCCGACCTCCGGCGCAGGCGCGGCAAGCGAGCCGGTGGCCACCCACGCGGCGACGCAAACGAGCGCGATAGCGCGGCGCAGGAGTTGAGGAAAACGGGTCATATCTGCAAGAGGAGCAGAGTTCCTACCGCGAAGCAGGCAGAAGATTGCGGCTATTTGCGGGCGATGACCGCGCTTTGCGCCGTGGGCGCGAGCGGATGAAACTCGCTCGATCCGAAACCCGCTTCGCGAAGCATCGATTCGTATTCCGCATAAGTGTAAGCATCTCCCTCTGGCGTCGACCCGAGCATCACGAGGCTAAACCCGGCGGACGCCGGCGGCGTGACGCGATCTTCGTTCGGCACGAACTCGACGATCGCCACGCGACCTCCCGAGCGCAGTGCCGCGTGCGTTTTGCGCAGGAAATCGACGCATTCCCCCCGGTTGAAGTGATGCAGGAAGTTCGGCACGAGGATTACGTCGTAATCCACTCCGAGATCCGTGGTGAACGCGCTGCCGGCGATCGTGCTGAAGCGGTCGGCCAAGCCGGCCTTCCCCGCGTTTTCCTTCGAAACCTCGAGCACCGGTGCCCAATCCAGAGCAACCAAGTGCGCCCGCGGATTCTTCTGCGCCAGCGTGATGCCATAGACGCCGTGGCTCGCCGAGATATCGAGGATGCGCGTTTCCCGATCCTGATCGAGTTTGACCAATTCGCTCACTCCCTGCGCGGGCAGGAACATCAGCGGCGCCATCACGCGGGCAAACCGCACCCACACTTCATGCTCGCGCGCGGTTGTGCCTTGGTCTGCCTTGCGTCCCTTTCGAATGGTGTCGGCGAGGTGGTCAAAGCCCGCGACCAACCCCGGCGCGAGAAAGAATTCAATGGAGCCGCCCAGATACGCCGGCGAAGTGCGGACGAGGAACGCCGCGGAGTCAGGCGTCAGCGCGTATTTGCCATCCGCCTTTCCCAGGAATCCGAGGATCACCAGGTAATCCGCCAGGATTCGAATCCCCCGCTCCGGGTAGCCACACGCCGAGGCAAGTTGCGCAGGCGTGGCATTTCCGTTCGCCAAGGGTGTAAAAAGATCCAGTTCGATCGCGGCTTTCAGCGCGGCAGTCTTTTGATAGGCATTGATCGTGTCGAAGAAGAGCAGCGGTGATGGCGGATTGGCTGTTTCCATGAGGCCTTCACTGAACGGCTTGCACTTGCCCGATGTCGAGGCAAACGAGTGAGAGGTTGGGGCAGGTCAGAGGTCAGAAATAGGTCCTATCGGACCCATGGGACCTATTCGTCCCATCCAGCGCCCGATCTCCCAAACGCGCGGCCTGACCTCAGACCTCTTCCTCTAGTTCCGTTGCTTCGGCGGATGTGCCTTCGCGTGCTGCAGCTCGGAGTCCAATGAATCGTGATCTACTTCCAGCTTCACCCCGCTGGCAATCAGCGCCGCGAGGCAAATGGCCACCATCGGATGTCGCGCCTCGCCATGAGGAAAAGAGCCAAACGTTGCCCGCCAATGCCCGGTCTCTCTCCACACCGTCATCGGTCCAAACTGCGCGATTGCCCGATCTGCCGCGGCCCAGTTCGCCCCGGGATTCGACGCGTAGTTGCGATACACCCGCACCTCCCGGATCACCGTTTTCGCCCAGTCCACGTCGGGAAGGAATCGCTGGTAATACGGGTCCCTCAGCGCCTGCCTGGCTTCCACCTCGGAGTGAAATTGGAAATAGCCATGGCTGTCCTCCCAATAGACTTCGGGTTTTTCGAGCGTCACGTGGGTCCCGACGAGGGTATCGAGTTCCGCGAGGGTTTTGACGCGCAGTAGCTCTGGTGTGAGATGCACGGACTTTTTTCGAGGGGGAACGGCGCAGAAATAAATATGTCCTAAGCAAATGACAATGCAGAAAACCCTCGGTCCGGAGGAGGTGCCGCGCTTGCCAAGAAAGGACCCCGCGTTTCTATTGCCCTTCCCATGCTCCGCCTAGTGACCATCCTTTCGCTGATCGCCGTCGCCCGGCTCGTCGCGCAAGGCCCTTCCGCCAATTCCTTTCTGCCAGCGAACTTGGGTGAAGCCGAGGCTCAAAAGGTGGAAGAAAAGATCGCCACGGTCCGGCGCGATATCCTGGGGAAATATGAGACCGCGCTGGGCGAGTTGCAGAACCAGTTTCAAAAGGCGGCGGATCTGGAGGGAGCCCTTGCGACCCGGGCCGAGCGGACGCGCCTCCATACCGAACAAGCCTTGTCCGATAAGGAGGTCGTGAACGAGCCGAAGGCACTCCGTTCGCTGCAGCAGACGATGATCTCGAAAATGCAGGACCTCGTCGCCGGCGTCGTTTCAGAATCGCTGCCGCGGCTCATCGAATATAAGAAGCAGCTCACCGTGGAAGGGAAGCTGGACGAGGCGGTGGCAGTGAAGCAGGCGATCGAGCGCCTCCAAAACGCGAATGTCCCGGTAACCCGCACGGAACCAGGCGCAATCGTCGCCGCGGAAGTCGTGAGCCAGGCCTACAGCGCGGATCGGGGGCGCGCGGACAAAACCTACAAGGGCGTTCGCTTTGTCGCTCGCGGGATCATGGGTGGCTATCGCATCGACCCTTCGGATGCGAAAATCCTCCAGGTGTATCTGTCCGGCCAATCTGGCTCAGGTTGGGTTCAATGCAGCTTCAATCTCAACCAGTGGCGCTATCGGGAAGACCGTATCGGCAACCTCACGCATCTCGTCCTGATCGCCAAAGACGGCGCCGAGACGCGCCTAACCCGGGGTCTGCAGGCGGACGTTCTCGGCGACTGCACCGGGTGGGATGAGATGGTGAAACTCGTGAAGTGCGACGTGGCGCGGTAAGCGCTCAATCCCCTCCAACTCAAAGACATTCCGGCGCTTCCGCAGAAAACAACTGCTGGCTGCCAACCGACCCATTTGTTTCGTGTCGTCAAAATGACACATGATTCCGCAGATATTTTTGCGGCACGCAGTGGACAAAATGCGCGCGTATGTGTCATGTCCGCCCCGCCCTTTGCCCCGGTCAACATGCTTAGAACTCTCCTCCGGCACGTCCTTGGCGTTTGCCTTGCCGTCTTCACTGCCACCGCCAGTGCCCAGAATCCACCCATCCGGATCATGCCGCTCGGCGACTCCATCACCGATGGATCTTCGTTCGACAGTCCGGATGGCAGCGGCGGCTATCGGCTGAAGCTTTACAACTCGCTGACGAGTATCGGCTACAACGTCGATTACGTCGGACTCCAGACCGTCAATAGCGGTCTGATTCCCGAAAAGGAGCATGAAGGACATGGTGGCTGGCGGATCGATCAGCACGATGCGAACATCACCGGCGTGCTGGCCTCGGTCGCGGACCCCGACGTCGTCTTGATGCACATCGGCACGAATGATTTCGGGCAGGGCCTCAACACCGCGACCGCGATCGATCGCCTCGACGCGCTGATCCTCAAGATCGCGACGCTGCGCCCGTACGCGCACATCATCGTAACGAACCTGATGGAGCGCAACGAACCCGCGAACTCCAACATCCAGGCGCAATTCAACCCGTTTGTACAGGCCCGGGTGGATGCGCACACGGCTGCCGGACGTCGCGTCACCTTCCTCGATATGCGTTCGCAAGTGCCGCTGGCCGACATGCCGGATTCACTGCATCCGAACCAGACCGGCTACGACAAAATGGCGGACGCCTGGGTACCCGCGATCCTTAACGTCATCGGGCCGCAAGGCGACGTTTACCCGCCGGAAATCGCGCGCGCTCGCGGCGCCACGGATCGGACGAGCGCCCAGATCACGTTCAGCAAGCCCGTGGCCGATGCCGCGGCGAACGTCGCGAACTACTCGCTGAGCGGCGGACTTGCGGTCTTGAACGCATCGCTGGATGCCACGAAGCGAGTTGTCACGCTCACCACCAGCCAGCAGGCGCTCGGCACGACCTACACGGTTACGGTGAACAACGTGCAGGATCGCATCGAACCCACCCCGAACACGATCGCCGCGAACACGACCGCGACATTCTCCGCCGCAATCCCGCGCGGATATCTGAACCACGTGCCGGAGTCGGTTGGCTACACTTTGGCCGCCTCCATTGACCTTCCCTCGGTCGCCAACTACCTCAATGCGCTGCCGGCATATTCGGTCGACAACCGGGCCGGTATCGGCCCGTTCCAGCGAGTCGCTTACTACGTGGAACTGCAGTCCTCGACGGGCGACCTGCAATACTTGTGGGCCTCGATGGACGCATTCACCAGCGACATAAACAAGATCGGCATTCCGACGCTCGCGACAGGCGCGTTTTTCCAGCAGGCGGCGACCAACATGAACGTGATCACCAATGTCCCTGGGATCACCACGGGCAATGGCCTCACCGGACATCTCGAATTTTGGCCCACCAATTACTCGGCGGGCAATGAACTGGGAATTCCCGGCGCAAGCGATGGCACCTACGATTTTGGCGACACCGACACGGCTGGAACCTACGGCTCGATGCAATTGCACAATCCGGCGGCAGGCCAAACGCTCTTCGCATTCAACAACTGGGGCGGAAGCGCGACCGCCACGAATGCGGACCTCGGCATCGGCAACAACAGCGGCGGGAACCCCGATTGGACCTTCGCCAACAACGCCGGCAACTACAGCATCAAGACGATCCAGGTTCTGGTGCAAACGAGCGGTGATTTCACGCCGCCCGTGCCAGTTGCTGCCTCAGCCACCTTTGGCCGCTCGACGATCAGGTTGTCCTTTTCCGAGCCAATTGCGGCAGCATCCGTGAAGTCAGAAAACTTCTCGCTGAATGGCGGCGTGGCGATTCTCGGTTTCACGATCGGCGCCGATCAGCGCGACGTCTATCTTACAACAACTATCCAACCAACCGGCACACCCCTCACGCTCACCATGAGCGGGATCCGTGATACTTCTCCCAACAGTAACCGGATCGCTGCCGGAACCAGCATTCCCGTTTCCGAGCCCGCCTTGCCACCCGAAATCGTGACCAACGTCGGAGCGGCGGCAAACGGGTATCAAGTGATCTATTCGCTGGATATCCCCGTCACCGGAAACCTCAACGCGCTCGGCGCAGCCGCCTATAAGGTGAATGACGCGGGCATTGCCGGCACGTTCTCCCGCGTAGCCTACTATCTCGAAACGCAAAAGGCCGGCAATGCGCCGGAGTTTGCGTGGGTTTCGATGGACGCATTCACTTCGAATCGCGGAAGGATCGGAGTTCCAACCGTGGCCACGGGAGCG
>CBHXZU010000305.1:0-7177 GCA_966125105.1 uncultured Prosthecobacter sp. | reverse complement strand
GACAACTCGATCTCCACGCGGACCGTGTCGCCGTGAGCGACCATCTGATCGCCATTCGTCGGGGTCTTAATCGTCACGCGGGTCTTCGAAATCCGGTCGAGGTTTGCGGATGGCCACAGCGCGCGGAGCATCAGGGTCTTGAACTGCCAGCCCGTCGCCACGCCCATTCCGATCACGACTGCCAGGATGCAGAATGCATAACCGAAGTAGCGGCGCACGAGTGCCACGGGTAATAGCGACTTCACCTCCACGCGTTCCATCCGATGCGCAACATCCTGCTGTACCAAAGCGCGGAACTGCTCCGAATCCATGATCTCGCCAGAACCGCTTCCGAGTTCGACAGCGGACAACAAGTCTTCCCGCAACTGCGGCTCCGCATGCTCTACCAACCGCGCCAGTTGCCGCTCATCCGGCGAATGCAGTAGCCAGGTCAGGCACTGCCGCCATGCAATGATCAGGACCGCCGTATATGCAGTTCCGCTTAGCGTCCACCGCGCCCAATCCGGCATCACAAACGAGTAGTCGATCGCCGCCACGACAAACATGGTGAGCAACAACATCGCCAACGCGGCGAAGACCCCTCGAGTGATGATTAGCCTGCGTCGACGACGAGCGAACGCGCGCAGTTTGTCTTGGATGAGCGGATCGAGGCGGTTGCTCATAATGGATGTCGGATGGCGATGAACACGCGGCAACTACAAAGATTAATCAACGGACCTGAAAAGGCTTGGAAAAGGACTACAGCATCCCAGCGCGTTTGCGGATGATCCATTCCACGGTCAAAAGGAGCACGATCGGGACAAACCACCACCAGCTTTGCCAGAGGACGGTGTCGCTCTCGATCACCTGGCCGGAGCTGAGGGGCGCCAACTTCGCAAGGAGATCATCCACCTTCTCTTCGCGAAAATACTCGCCTCCGCCGGCGGTGCTCACCTGTCGAAGCAAATCCTCATTGAGCGCGAGCATCGTGCGCTCAAGGCTTTCGCGGGCGGCCACCTTGAATTGCGCCTTGGCCTTTACCTCCCCTTCCGGGACGGCGGCGGTATCGATCAACATCTCGTAGTCGCCCGGCTCCAGCGCCGCCGTCTTACCGCGATAAAGACCGCCCTCATCAGGCGTGAGCGGAATCGTGGCAACCTTCGTCCCGTTGCGCATCAGCACTGCTGAGACCGCCGCGTCGGTAACGGGCCGGCCATCCATCCCCCGCAAACGTGCTCGCAGATCGGCCTGCGCGCCGGGTTGGTAGGTCAACTGTCCGGCATCCACCTGCACGTACTTGTCCCGCGCTGCGAATGGCGCCTCAGCCACGAAACTCGCGAGCTGATTCCAAAACTTCACGTGGTAGAGATCAGCAACTTCGTAGCGCCACCGCCACGAGTCATCGAAGCCTTGGTAATACACGCGTCCCGCGCCGAAGGGACGCATCACCGCTGCCGCCACTTTGCCGCTGCCGGTGTCGGCTTCGACCAATGTCTCCGCACCCGGCAGAGGTTTACCACCGCTCATCCAGTGCGGCGCCGGCAGCTTCGTCCAGGTTTCAGCATTCCCCCCGAGGTCGCCGCTGAGGGCAAAAGCGCCCAGCGTCGACGCGCGTTCGGTGAGCGCAAGCGACTTCACGTTCCCGCGCAAACCCTGCGTTCCAGGCGCCCATTCCACCGGGATGAGCGCTCCAAGTGGCGTTTCCCCAAATTGACGAAGGGTTCCGCGCGAGCCGTCGATGAAGAGCATCGCGCCCCCGCGCTTGTTCACGAAATCCGCGAGCCATTTCAGTTCCTCATCCTTCAACACCGTCCTCGGCACTTCGCCGAAAATCACGAGATCGTAGGACTCGAGTGTCTTGGCGTCGGCCGGAAACGTGCCGTCTTTGTCGCCACGAATGAAACCCGCTTCGTTCGTGGCGCCGGCCATTACCAGGTTCACTTCCCATTTCTCGTCGCGCTGGAAGAGATTTCGCAGGTAGCGCGTTTCCCAGCGTGGCCGTCCATCAAGGATCAGGATTTTCCGCTTTTGAGTGACCGCCCGGAAGCGCAGTGAACTCTCATTGTTCGAGGGCTCACGATCCCCATCCAACCCGCTGACGACCGCCTGCAGATCGATAGTTGCACCCAGCACTTCGTAGCCGGAGTTCGCCGTCACGTTCTTCAAGCGATCTTCAGCCAGTTGCTTCACCTCGAACTCAAACGGAACGCGTCTCTGCGCGCGTCCCTCGCTGATGAGAGCTTTCTCAAACACCTTCTTATCGCCGTCCTTGATCGTGAGCGTGAAGGGCAGACCGCTCGGCACTTCTTCCTTCAAGACGACCTCACCCCGCACCCGGTCCTCGTGAAAAACTGAGTCGGGCACGATCACACGCAAAACCGCCAAATCCCGGGGCGGAACCTGGCTGCCAAAGCCCACCGTGAAGACCGGCATTTTGCGACCTGCGAGAACCTTTGCCGTGTCGAGCGGCGCATCGCCGGAATTGTGCTGACCGTCAGTGAAAAGAAGCACTGCGCCCTTTTCCGCGCGGTTCTCGTCGCTCGCGGCAAACTTCAACCCGCTCGTGAGGTCGGTGATTTCTCCTGATGTTGCGGGTAACGATGTCGGAATCGCGGCGTGCTCGCCACTGCCGGGCTGCCAGAACTGCTTCACCGCGCCGTTTTCGAGTAACACGACCTGCACGTCGTGCTTGCCCGCAAGCTGCGGTAAAATGCGCTGAGGATCCTTGCCCTCGAGCAAGAGCGCTTGCAGCCGCTGCCAGCGCGGAAGCGCATCGACCTTCGCCAGCGCGGTCTTCACCGGAACTGCGGTGGGATCGGCGTCCAGCTTGCGCTGAAAGATGTCGGAGATCTCCGCCGACCATCGACCTGCCAAATCTCCGATGCGCGCGAGATCGGTCGCGACCCGAACCCGTTCATCGGAGTTGTTCAGGGGAGCCTTGGCGAGGTTGGCCGTCGGCCCCGCGACTTCGGTCTTAAAGCGACTGAGCGCATCCCGATCGGCACCGGACTTATCGAACAACGACTCTGCTTCCGAAACCTTCGCTGCAAAGTCCGACCTCGTCTTCTCCACCACTCCGCCGGCCGATGCCGGATCCACTGCGGTTAGCGATGCAGCCAGGGACCGTGCGTCGCCCAGGCGCTCGGAAGCGGTCGGCAGATCGAGTGCCGTTCCCGGTTGATCCAGATAACCCAGCCGTTTGGCGATCGCGATCTTGCGACCCGCGTCCATCGCCGCGTCAGTCAGTTGCATGGAGTCCGACGCGTCGAGACAGACAATCAAACGGGCGAGTTCTCCGATGACCTTGCGGTGGTGCAGCACCGGTCCAGACAGCATTAGAACGATCAAGAAGATCGCGCCTGCGCGCAAAACCGGCAGCAGCACGCTCAGCAAACCGGAACGCGTGTCGCGACGGTATAGGACGAACGCGGCAATCGCGAGCCCGGCTGCCAGCCCAAGTCCCAAATACCACGGCCAGTCGCCCGTCCAATGCAGCGTAGTAGTCACTTGCTCGCGGTTCATGCGGACACCTCCACGTCCGAGCGCGGGCTAACTTGCTTGATCGCCACGTTCACCGGCAATTTTCCGCGAGAGCGGGCGAACCACTGCTGCAGGATGAGTTCGAGGAAGAGGAAGATCAGCAACGCGAGGAGCACCGATTTCCACAGTTCCGACCCATAGCGTTGCTGCGCCTCCAAGGTCTTGTATTCGGCGGCGGATCGAACCACGGGGATGCCATGGGCGCGACCGAGGTCGTTGATCTCCGCTTCGGTCAGTTTCGCCAGGTCCGATTCTTTTCGATCGGCATTGAAGACGTAGTGAATCGGCCCGCCGCCCGGAGGCATGAGCGTATAAAGCCCCGGCACGCGCACTGGACCGTATTCGACGACGCCTCGTTCTCCGCGCTTCGTCACCGGCAGATCCATGGGAACGCCATCGGGGCCAGTCAGGATCGCTTTGCGTCCTGCCGCTTCCACCGGGAGGAACGAAACAAGTTGCTGGCCGATCTCCAGGTTTCGCGGCGGGTAAACGTTCGACGCGAGGTAAACCGCCAGCCGCTGCACCAGTGGCAAATAAGAAGGACGAGCGGGGAAATTGCTCCAGTCCGCGTCGCACGTCGTTGCGCAAGCAATCACGCGACCTTCGCCATACGCTTTCTCCACGAGGAATGGGTCGCCCGTGTCGAGACGCGCAAGCACGACGGGATCCAGCGGACCGCCGGTCTTCGCAGGCGCGCGCATCTTGAACCACACCTTCACCGCAGCTTCGCTGAGCGAGCCATTACGCGGATCGTTGAACAACTCGAGCGCGGGATTCTCAAAACGCTGACCCATCACGCTTACACTCGGTGCCGTTTCCTTGAGTTCTCCGGCCACTGCGCCGAGCCGCAACGGCGCGAGCCGGGCGAATGCACCGTTCCACCAAGCGGTGTCCGTCTTATCGCCCGGGAAAACCAGGAGACCTCCGCCATCTTTTACGAAGCGCTCGAGCGCGGCGAGTTGATCGTCCCCCAGTCGGCGCACGTTCGCGAGAACCACCACCTGGTAATTCGGCAGCGACTTCGCATCGAGCCCTTCCACCGGCACGACTTTCGGTTCGAGCAAATCGCTCAGCTCCACTTTCCCCGCGGCAAACGGAGAAAGCGCAATCTGCAAGTAGCCCGTCTCGCCTTTGATATCGTCGAGCGTGGCGCCGGGCGCGCCATCCACGAGCAATGCCGGGATTCGATCACGGACGGGAATGCTTGCGAGGAAAGTGTTATCGGCTGCGAGGGCGTCGGTCTCGGTGGAGATCTCGACGACATGCGAGCCCGCAGATTCGAAAGCTTGGGTGAACAGAACCTGCGCTTTGCTCTGCGGTCCAAGATTCACCTGCGAGACAGATTTATCGCGGCCATCCACGCGCAAGGTCACTCGCAGATCGGGATGATTCGCGTCGCCGTAGTTCCGCAAGTTTGCGCGGATCTGGATCTTTTGGCCGACACCGACCATCAAGCGCGAGAAGTCGAGCGACTCGATCGCCACGTTCTCCCGCACTTCCTGCCCGACATCCCAGAAGACGATGTTCGGCTGGAACTGCTGCTTCTTGAGTCGGTCGATTGCCGAATCGAGCAGCTTGCCCTCCGTTGCCTCGAAGCTGACGCGCTGGAAGTCGGTCATCATCACCACCTGCCTCGTGGGCTCGCGCATCTTCTCCAGCGAAGTCGCTGCGTTATCTAGAGCAGCCGGCACACGCGCCAAACCGTAGCCGGCGCTCGTCTTGGCAAGCGCCTGCGTGACTCGCGACAAATCCGACGTCGGCGTGTCGAGCAACCCCGTCCCCTGCCCCATCAAAACCACATGCGCTTCCGCGCCATTGCGCAATTCGCCGACCAACCGGATGGCTTCGTCGCGAGCGAGCCCGTAATTCGTCGCCCCCGCTCGGCCCGCCTCCATCGAGTAGCTGTTATCGAGCAAAACGACCGTGCTCGTCTTGGCATCCCCAAGCAGCTTGCTCGCGCCCTGCCAAATCGGACGCGCCATCGCGAGCGCCAGCAACGCCGGAATCGCGCAGCGAATCGCCAACAAGATCCATTGCTCGATCTTCACGCGTCGCTGATTTGTGCGAAGCACCGCCTCCAACAAGTGCATCGCCCCCCACTTCACCACTTTGAACCGCGACTTATGAAACAGGTGGATGATGATCGGAATCGCGAGAGCGGCGACTCCAGCCAGCAATGCGGCGTTCAGAAAGCTCATCCGCGTCCAAGCCTCCTGCTCATATACGCCGCCAGAGCCTTGGCATACGGCTCGTCCGTGCAAAATGGCACGAGATCCACTTTATGCCGGCGGCATCCTTTCGTGAGTTCGTCGCGGAACTTCTCAAGGTTCGCCATATAGGCCTGGCGCAACATCGCTGGATCCAGCAGGTGCTTTACGCCTGCTTTCTCGAGACACTCAAACTGCGTCCAGCCCTTGAACGGAAACTCCAGCTCGTCCCGATCCCAGATTTGGAAAACGAGGATCTCGTGGCGAGCGTGGCGGAAGTGCGCGAGCGCTTTTAGGAAGTTCGACACTTCGCCGAAGCAATCCGAGATGATGATCAGCAAGCCGCGCCGGTTCAGCTTGGGCACGAGATCGTGGAAGACTTTGCCGAGTTCCGTTTCCTTCCCTGGCTTCCCGCTCTGCAGCTCATCGATCAGCACCTTCAGGTGGCTCACCCGCGAGCGCGGCGGGATGTAGCGGCGGATCATGTCGTCGAACGTCACGAGCCCGACGCCGTCCGACTGATGAATCATCATGTACGCAAGGCATGCGGCAAGGCGCGTCGCGTAGTCGAACTTGCTCACCTTCCCCGGCTCGCCGCCGCCGTATTCCATCGATCCGCTGCGATCGAGGATGATCGTCGCCCGGAGGTTCGTTTCCTCCTCGTATTCGCGGATGTAATAGCGATCGCTGCGGCCGAAGACGCGCCAGTCGATGCGCCGGATCTCGTCGCCCGGCACGTATTGCCGGTGCTGCTTGAACTCGACGCTGAAACCCTTGTGCGGCGAACGGTGCAAACCGGTCGTGAATCCTTCCACGACCTGCCGCGCGAGGACCTGCAGATTCGAGATCCGCTGAAGGTCGGACGGCGTGAGAAAGTCCGAAACGTGAGCCATGCTGTGTCCTCGGTGGAGAGACTACAGCGCGCGTTTCGCCTCGCTGCGGGGCACGGCTTTCGTAATGCGGCGAATGATGTCGTCCACCGTTACACCTTCCGCCTGCGCGTTGAACGTGGCCACGACGCGATGCCGCAGCACCGGGAGCGCGAGCGCCTCGATGTCATCGATCGTCACGTGGAAGCGTCCTTGCAACACGGCGCGCACTTTCCCGGCGAGCACGAGGTTCTGGCAGGCGCGCGGTCCCGCGCCCCAGTCGATGAGTTCCTTCACAAACGCCGGCGCATCCGCTTCGTGCGGACGCGTGTAACGGACGAGATCGAGAACGAAGTCCATCACGTGATCCGGCACCGGCACTTTCCGCACGGTCCTTTGCAACTCCAGGATCTGCGCGCCACTCAGGACACCTTCGATCTTCACATCGAAGGTCCCCGTCGTTCGCGCCACGATCTGCCGCTCTTCTTCACGGGTCGGATACCCCACGTTCACCAGGAATAGGAAGCGGTCGCGCTGTGCTTCGGGCAGCGGATAGGTGCCTTCCTGCTCGATCGGGTTTTG
>CBHXZU010000304.1:0-7189 GCA_966125105.1 uncultured Prosthecobacter sp. | reverse complement strand
AAATCTGCGGTTCCAAAATGCATTGGAAAGGACACCTTAGAAAAGGACGTCTTCGATGCTCGACGCGGTCAATGTGCCAAAGCTAAACGACGCATTCAGATGAGCTCCAATTTGGTTCCTCCCGCGGAAGACAACGACGTCCTTGGCCGCCCCCGGAAAGCATTCGGCCTCGCAAGTTCAAGACCTGTCGATAGCGACCCAGAAACATACGCAATCATCGGCGCAGCGATGGAAGTGCATCGAGAACTCGGCAACGGCTTTCTCGAAGCCGTCTATCACGACGCACTGAGCCAAGAATTGATGCTCCGGGAAATTCCGTTCGCCCGAGAGCATCCCATTCCGATCACTTACAAGGGGTTCGCGCTCTCAACTCCTTATCGCGCCGACTTCCTTTGTTTCCAATCGATCATCGTCGAACTGAAAGCACAGCGATCCGTGAGCGAAATCGAAGACGCACAAGTTTTGCATTACTTGAAAGCCACCGGGTTCACCCGAGCCCTGCTCCTGAACTTCGGTGCACCGAGCCTCCAACTCAAACGGCTCATCAGAAGCCAATGAAATCAGCTCAAACACATTCCGCACCGCAGTAGAGACGCAGAACGGGACGAGGATTTCAGATCCTGATTGGCGCCGGATTTAACCACGCATTTACACACCTCAGTTTTGCCTCGGGTACATGACCGCTTCGCCTGGCCATCCGGCTTCGCTCAGACACGCGGATTTGCGCGGGCACGTTATGACCGGAGCGGACGTTTGTCTTCTCGGAACACCAAGCGCCCCCTCGCCGCAGTGCTCCTCGAAATACCATCAGCGCTAGCGGAATCTCACCGAGGCAAGGAGACCATCGCCCTGCCTTCTGCAACCAATCTGCGCAAACCTGCGAAATCTGCGGTTCAAACTGCATTGGAAAAACCGCGCTTAACGCGGTCGACGCTCCCTACAATAAATCCCCAAGCCAATCCGGGTCTTCGCGTATATCTCTTCTGCCATGACCGACCTCCTGACCCGCCGAACGCTTCTCTCCAATGCCGGAAGAGGTGTTGGCGCGTTGGCTTTGTCTTCCCTCTTAAATCCCGGAGTTCTTTCGCAGGCGCTCGCCTCGCAGGAAAAATCGCGCGGCATCCTCCCCGGCTTTCACAATCCGCCCAAGGCCAGGCGCGTTATCTGGCTCACGATGGCCGGCGGTCCGTCACACTTGGAGACGTTCGATCCCAAACCGGTCCTCGCCGCGCAGCATGGCAATCCCATGCCGGAGTCGCTCACCAAGGGCCAGCAGCTCGCGCAGCTCCAAGGCGCGCAATTGAAGTGCTTCGGCCCGCAGTGGGGCTTCAAAAAGTTCGGCCAATCCGGCGCCGAAATCTGCGAGCTGTTCCCACACATCGGCAGTGTCATCGACGACATCGCGATCGTGCGTTCGATGACGACCGAGGCCATCAACCACGACCCCGCGCACTGCTTCGTGAACACTGGCTCGGCGATTCCCGGACGCCCAAGCATGGGCGCGTGGATCACCTATGGTCTCGGCAGCGACGCCCAGGATCTTCCCGGCTTCGTCGTGCTTACCTCGCTCGGCAAGGGCGGACAAAACCAGCCGATTGCCGCCCGCCAATGGAGCGCGGGATTCCTCCCCAGCAAATACCAGGGCGTGCATTTGCGAGGAAAAGGCGACCCCGTGCTCTACCTCACGAACCCGCCGGGCGTGTCCCGCGACATGCAGAAGGACGTGGTCGATACCGTAAACGCGCTGAATGCGAAATTTGACGCCACGATTGGCGATCCCGAAATCGCGACGCGCATCGCGCAGTATGAGATGGCATTCAAGATGCAGGCCAGCGTGCCGGATCTCGTCGATATGTCGCAGGAGCCGCAAAGCATTCTCGACCTTTACGGCTGCAAACCGGGCGATGGTTCATTCGCCTCGAACTGCCTCCTCGCGCGCCGCCTCGCCGAACGCGGCACGCGGTTCATTCAACTCTACCACAAGGATTGGGATCACCACGGCGGAGTGAAGGACGGCATTCAGCAAAAGGCCGCGGAAATCGATCGCGCCTGCATGGCGCTGATCACGGACCTGAAACAGCGCGGCATGTTTGAGGACACGCTGATCGTGTGGGCCGGCGAGTTCGGCCGCACGCCCATGAGCCAGGGCGGAAGCGGACGCGACCATCACATCCTCGGCTACAGCGTGTGGCTCGCCGGCGGCGGAATCAAAGGCGGCGTGCAGTGGGGCGAGACCGACGAGTTCGGCTACAAAGCCGTGAAAGACGTCGTTCACGTGCACGATCTCCACGCCACGATGCTCCACCTCCTCGGCGTGGATCACACGAAGCTGATCTACCGCTTCCAAGGCCGCGACTACCGCCTCACCGATGTCTTCGGAAAAACGGTGAAAGGCATCCTCGCGTGACGCCGCGACGAGAACTGTCAGAATCCGGGAAGCGACCGCTGATCTTTCGCGGGATCACAGCCAGGAACGCGAAAAGCCCGTCATCCTGACCGAGTGTAAGGAGAAGGACCCCGAGCCATTCACCTTGGCTTTTTCGCCGACGATAAGGCTTTATGAGAGGCCCGAGATTCCGCGATTAGCTTGTTTGCCATAGCGGTTTTCAAATTTGTTCCCCGGCGGATGAATCTCTCGTGAGTGGCTCGAGGTCCTTCAGTCGCTTGAAGCTCCATCAGGATGACTGGCTTTTCCTGCGCGCGATTTCCGGCTCTTGCCCAATAGCGCGGCAGCGGGCCGAGGGCCCGACCCCATACCAGCCCAGGCCAGAGCGAGGAACGAGCGCCGGCCTGGGTATCGCCGATAAAGTCGGAAGAGCCCCGAAGGCGGCGACACAACGGCGACTCAGTGTCTCAAACGTCTTTTCCCGACCATAGCGAACAACGCCTTGGTAATCGCCCCGCAATTGGGCATCTCGTGATCAGGCACTCTCACGATGAGCACTCGCATTTTCCTGATTCGCCACGGCGCCACCACTCTCACCGCCGAAGATCGCTTCGCCGGCGCGACCGACGTCCCCCTTTCCGACTTGGGCCGCGAACAAGTGCGCCGCCTCTCCGAGCGTCTGGCCGACGACGGCATCACCGCCGTTTATGCATCCCCGCTCGGACGCACCGTCGAAACTGCCCGCATCCTCGCCGAACCGCACGGGCTCGAAGTCATCACCCGCGACGGCCTGCGTGAAATCTCGCATGGGCACTGGGAGCAAATGACGCGCAAAGAGGTGGAACTCGCGTACCCGAAGGAAGCCGCCGCATGGGACGAAGACCCGTTTACCTTCGCGCCCGCGGGCGGAGAAAGCGGGCTCGCCGTCACCGCCCGCGCCCTTCCGGCGCTCATGGAAATCGTGCGCGAAAATCAGGGTGGCAATGTGATGGTGGCCTCGCACAAAGCGACCATCCGGCTGCTCCTCAGTTCGCTCCTCGGATTCGATCCGCGGCGCTATCGCGACAACCTCGATCAAAGTCCCGCCGCCCTGAATATCGTCGATTTCAAAGACCCCGTCCGCGCGCGACTCACACTCTTCAACGACACGTCGCACTACGATCGCGCCGGTCTCGCCATTCCCGCCGTGCCATGCGCGCGTCTCTCGAAATGGTGGGATAAGGAAGCAGGCAAATAGTTGCAGGAATACCCGTGTCCCTCAATGCCCGCGGCTGAGCCGCCCCTTTAGCGTCTCGTTGAGGGCGTTTAACCGCCGTCTTTCCTTCGGCTCGAGCAACGCCGCCAGGATCGCCGCGCGATCTTCCATTTCGTCTTGCTGCACCCAACTCGTCTTCAGGCCCGGATCCTGGAAGCGATTGGGTTTTCCATTCATTCCGAGGAAACTCGAAAGCCGGGCCGCCTCGCCCGCGGCGCGCGGATGCACGTGCATGCCTTCGCTGCAATTCGTCTCCGCCGCATGGCAGCCATTGCAGGTGTTCAACGAGAATTGGCGACGCGCCTCACGCGTGAGCCGGGGAGTCGGTTCCCAGTAAAACTCGGGTTTGCCGTAGGGAATGCTCGAGTGGCTCGCCAGCAGAGTTCGCACTTCGCCCCGGGCCCGCAACTTTGCCGGCAGAGAATGAACGCCCGCTAAAATCAGCGGCTGAATATTGCGCAAAAACCGGGAAAGGACCTGTGCGCCATCGCCAGATTCTTTGAGAAACTCTTGCGCCGGTGTCATCGGCAGTAACGCCGGAACGAAACGTTCGTTATCGAGATTGAACTGCCGGAACTCCCGGTCCGCGCCGAACGCGGCTTCGTTGCTTCGAAGTTGTCCTAGCACCGGACGAAAGCCCGCGTCGCGGGCTATCTCCGTCGCGTCAACGGCCTCGGTCGGAACTTCCGGCGGCACTTTTGCGGCGGGTCCCCGATGCGTGAACCTCCGCGTGAGCTTCTCCAGTTCCTCGTTGAAACGATGGTCGCCCAGTTCGTAATCACCGAGCCGATGCCACGCCTGCGCCCACGCGCGCGTCACCGAGGCGTCCTCCTTTTCGCGCGGTTGCACCGGCATGCCGGGAGCGGCGCCCGGCGCCGTTGAGAGCTTGTATTCGAAGATGATCGTCCACCCTCCAGCGAGAGGTTTGCCCTCAGAGTCTACCGCGCCAAAAACCAGCCGCCCCTCTCCAGCGTCGCTCGATTGGGTCGATGACGGACCTCCCCCGTAGCCTAGACCGGACGAATTGGAAGCGGGGGTGTCCTGCCCGGTGGCGAGCTCCCGCATGCGCGTGAAATCCTTGTCCCGGTCGAAGAGATGAAACTGCGCCTCCAATCGTGACTCGAGCCCCGCCAACTGCGGCGCAGCCAGGTCCATCCGATTCACGATTGCCAAAAGTCGGAACGGCGCGTTCGCGAGATTCGGCTTCCACGGCTTGCCGGACGTTGCCCCGTATCCATCCCGGGCCTGCCACGGTCGGATGATCTTATCCGCGATCTCCGAGCGCGCAGGGATCCTCGGTTTCAGCGAATCCCCCAGACTCGCAAGCGCGACCGCGCCGCCGGGCCGCATCCACATGCTGCGGATGGCGGGATCTGCCAATGTGGGCAGCGCGAGGCTCGATCCAAGCGAACGCGCCACGATATTGCACCTTCCTCCCGGCATCGCGGACGAAACCGGCGACTGCCCCGCGCTTGGTTGCGAGTCCCAATAATAATAGCCGAGCCATTCTCGCGCGATGTCCGGCGCATTCTCTTTGCCAACCAACTCTTCGAGCAACCCGCCAAACGACCATGCACCGGGATACCTTGCGGCGGCGGAATCCACCACCGTCGGATGCGTGATCATCAACTCACGGTCGGCGCGAATGGCGCTGGGCCTGATGCGTGGGGCCGCGTGGCTAATTGCGGCACTAGCCAGTAATGCCGTGAACATAGTGGGAACGACCATGCGAGTAGTAGCGGTGCGGTTCATGGGGTAGGAATTGTTAGGTGCGGCAGTTGAGACGCGGCGCCGTGCATTCGCATTCATGACTTTGCTGTGAGCGGAAAAGCCCCCAGCTTAGTCGCGTTCGAGCCGGCACCATTCGCTGCTTCGCTTTCGACGCCTTTCGAGGCATCACATTTGCATCCCCATGCGCTGGCAGAAACTCAAAGAGCCCCCGTGGCGAACCATCGTTCCCGGCTTTGGATTTCTATTCGCTTTGCTGTTGGCGTACTGGCTGTGGTCTCCGGGCAGCGATGTTCGCGACGGCCGGCATGACAGGGGAAAAAATGGGCTTTGGCTTGGCCACGGGTGGATCGGCGCGGACGAATGGTTTCGCGAAAACAATCGTGAGGCGCAGTTTCCGAAATTCCGCGAACCGGCCCGCATTCGCGAGCTCGTGCAGTTGTGCCGGGAACAAGGCATCGTCGACGTGTTTCCGCATCTGTGTCCGACAAATTACGATGGCGCGATTCCTCCCGTGGATAATGCGCAGACGGAACGGTTCCTTGCCGAGTTTTCCGGCCTTCGCGTCTTCCCGTGGATCGGTGGCCCGGCTGGAGGCTCGGTCCATCACCCGAAACCTCAATGGCGCAAGAAGTTCATTGCCGACGCGGTAGCATTGCTAAAGCGCCACCCGCGTTTCGCGGGAGTGCATATCAATGTCGAGCCAATGCGCAGCGGAGACCAATACTTCCTCGTGCTGCTCGACGAGCTCCGGGCCGCGCTGCCTCCGGGAAAACTTCTTTCCGTAGCTGCGTATCCGCCGCCAACTTTCTGGCAACGAATCCCCGACGTGCATTGGGATGAACCATACTTCCGCGAAGTCGCGCGACGCGTCGATCACCTCACCGTGATGATGTATGACACCGCGTTGCGCTGGCCGAAGGTATACCAACGACTGATGGCGGATTGGACCGAGGAGATCCTCCAGTGGAGCGAAGGCAAACCCGTGCTGCTCGGTGTGCCCACGTACAGTGACGCGCACACAGAATACCATCGTCCGGAGGTGGAGAATCTCGCAAACGCCCTTGCCGGCATTCATGCAGGCCTCGAGCGCCGTCCGATTCCCGCGAACTATCACGGACTCGCCGTCTACTGCGAATGGGAGACCGACGCGAGCGAATGGGATTTCTGGCGCGCGCATTTCCGGGCGGCGGCGCCCCGGAAATGATCGAGGGCAAAATGCGCGGACGGCGCTTTTCAGTCTCAATGACGAAAGTTGGATTCCCACTCGCCGACATCGAGCTTCCTGCTTTGATCCGCGCGCCATGAAAGTCATCGAGATCGCATTCTCCTCCTATGCCGTCACCGACATCTCGAAGGCGCGCGGTTTCTACGAAGGCGTGCTCAAACTCGCAGTGACTTCAGAAACGAACCTCGGCGAGCACGGCCACTGGATTGAATACGATATCGGCCCCGGCACGCTGGGCATCGG
The DNA here is from genome assembly GCA_966125105.1 of uncultured Prosthecobacter sp. Taxonomy (GTDB): domain Bacteria; phylum Verrucomicrobiota; class Verrucomicrobiia; order Chthoniobacterales; family Chthoniobacteraceae; genus SXWH01. The sequence goes on along the minus strand of CBHXZU010000304.1, from coordinate 349 downwards.
CAAGGCACCGGGTTGGAAACCATCCTCCGACGGCTGCACCGTCGCGTTGGAAGTGGAGGATTTCGATGAGGCGGTGAGCGACCTCAAGGCCGCCAATGTTCCGGTTCGCATGGGCCCACTGGAAACGCCCGTGTGCAGGATGATCATGATCACCGACCCCGATGGGAATACGGTGATTCTCCACAAGCGAAAGCCGGGTCATCAATGAGCGGCGCGCCAACTCCCGGCGCTCCCAGCGAAAATCAGAACCGCCTGCCCTTGCCTTTCACGCGGATCTGCCGCTGAGGCACAATCCAGTCGCCACCGCCGTCGGTCGATTTCTCGATCTTCGGTGGAGGGTTGATGTTCA
>CBHXZU010000303.1:0-7212 GCA_966125105.1 uncultured Prosthecobacter sp. | reverse complement strand
TCATCGTGAACACGTGCGCGTTCATCGATTCGGCGAAGGAGGAGAGCATCGAGGCGATTCTCGAGGCGCACGAATCGAAGGGGCTCAAAAAGCGTCGCAAGGGGCAGAAGCTGATCGTGGCGGGGTGCATGAGCCAGCGGTTCAGCGGGGAGTTGGCGCAGGAATTTAAGAGCGAAGTGGATGCGTTCATCGGGCTCGACCAGGTGAAGGAAGTGGGCGGGATCATCGATCGCGTGCTCGGGCGCGGGCTCGCGCTGCCGCCGATTCCCGCGGGGAAAATTGCGCCGGTGAAGGATGCGAGCCAATTGCTCGATGAGCAGTGGGAGCCGCTCAATCTCGTGACGCGCAAGCCGGTTTACATTCCGGATTGGGACACGCCGCGCGTGCGGCTCACGCCGTCGCACACGGTGTTCACGAAGATCGCGGAAGGGTGCAATCATCCGTGCTCGTTCTGCGTAATCCCGCAGATGCGGGGGCGTCATCGCTCGCGGACGATCGAGAGCGTGGTGCACGAGGTGCGCGCGCTGGTGGCGGAGGGCGTGAAGGAGATCAACCTGATCAGCCAGGACACGACTTACTTCGGCATGGACTTGTGGGCGGAGAAGGCCGGTCCGCGGCAGCAGGTGGACAGCTCGCGTGGACCGACGCTGACGAAGCTCCTGCGCGAGCTCGACAAGATCGAAGGCGACTTCTGGATTCGTCTGCTTTACACGCACCCGGCGCATTGGAGCGATGAGCTGATCGAGTGCATTGCGCAGTCGAAGCACGTGGTCCGCTACGTGGACATGCCGCTGCAGCACATCCATCCGCGCATGCTCGAGGTGATGCGGCGCGAGACGAGCAGCGAGCACATTGAGAATCTGGTGGCGCGCATTCGCGCGGGCATTCCGGGGATTGCGATTCGGACAACCTTCATTGTCGGCTTCCCAGGTGAGACGGATGAGGAATTCCAGTATCTCCTCGATTTCATCGGGCGCACGCGCTTCGAGCGGCTCGGTGTTTTTACCTACTCGCAGGAGGAAGGCAGCCGGGCGGGAAAGATGGAGAATCAGCTCCCGCAAAAGGTGAAGCAACGTCGCTACAAGATGGCGATGCAGCTGCAGCAGCGGATCGCGAAGGAAGTCGGCGAGGCGCAGGTGGGCAAGACGCTGAAGGCGCTCGTGGATCAGCCGCTCGTGGCCCGGGCGGCCGCGGATGCGCCGGATATCGATGGCCGCATTTTGCTGAAGAAGCCGGCGCCGGTTGGGGAGTTTGTGAACGTGCGGATCACGGGGACGCAAGTTTACGACCTCCTCGGTGAAGTGGTGGGGTGAGAGGCGGGGGAGACAGGATTTACGGGATTTTAGGATTAGAGGATTGGGGACAAGCTTCGGATGGCTCCTGCGTGGAGCTATATGCGATTGCCAAAATTGGTTTGTTGATCGGGCGTTGGCTCCGCATCCGCAACGCCCCTCCGGCGACTTGGAACCGAAGCGCAGCGGAGATCGCCGAACTGAATGATCCATCAAATGAGGCAAATCGCCGCTCTTGGCGCAAGCGTGCTTGCGGAAGCGGAATTTCTGTCGGTAAACGCTTGCAGACGAACTGCCCCGCCGGGAGCACGAAAAGCGAGTCATCCTGATGGAGCTTCAAGCGACTGAAGGACCCCGAGCCATTCACGACAATCTCATCGCCGGCGACATGTCTGTGGTGGATGGCTCGGGGTCGTTGGCTTCGGCTGTCTCCGCTTCGCTACGGCTCTCCTCGTCACACTCGGTCAGGATGACTGGCCTTTCGCGCGCAGGATGAAATGCCTTTGCCACATCGAGCCTCAGGGCGATCCAGCGGCGCTTTCGAGGAGTGCAGCCGCGCTTTAGGGGAATGCAATTGTATCAGAAGACGAGGCCGGTGGCGAAATCTCTAAATCAGAGTAATCCCCGTAGATCCTGTCTCCATGCCTCTCGACGCGAGAAGCAGAGTGGAGGTGGTGCAGCCGGCGGGGGTCGAACCCACAACCTTCGGCTTCGGAGACCAACGCTCTATCCAATTGAGCTACGGCTGCACTTGAAGCGGGCGGAATGTTGGACGGGAGGGGCAGGCTGTCGAGGACTTTTCGCCGTTCCTTCCCCAAGGTTTCGTCGGCTTTGGGGTGATGCCGGACTCATTGATCATGCTCCGGTTCACGAAGTTTTGCGCCGTCGCGCTCTCGTTGTTCGCTTTCGCCCAAGCCATCCAGGCGGTGGACGAGCGGGCTTTTCCCGATCCGGGGAGCAAAAAGGGGCTGCAGGTGCAGATGATCGATGACGCGCTCGAACTCGGGGTGAAACACGCGGCGCTGAACATTGGCCTTACTGGGCTCATTGACCTCGAGAAGCGTCCGGAGAATCCCACGTGGCAGGTCGATGGCGTGACGTATTCCTTTCGCCGTTCCTATCTCGACAGCCTCGGCGTGAAGAAGCTGAGCGACGCAGGGGTGAACGTTTACCTCATCGTCATCGCGACGAAGGGGAGCGAGGCTTACAACAATCTCGTCCTGCATCCGGCGCGCTCGCCGAAGCTGATGAACGGGATCGCGGCGGTGAACACGGTGACTGACGACGGCGCGCGGATTTGGCGGGCGACGATGGAGTTTCTCGCCGATTGGTTCAGCCGCGCGAATGACGAGCACGGGCGCGTGGCGGGCTACATCATCGGCAACGAGGTGAACGTGCACCACGAGTGGCATGACTTTGGGCCGATGGCGCCGGAAAAAGCAGTCGAAGATTACCTGCGGCAATTTCGCATCGCCCACACCGCGGTGCGCCGCGCGAGCGCGAATGCGCGGCTTTATATTCCGCTGACGCATCACTGGACGCTTCAGCCGACGAAGGACCCGAACCTGGCGCTGCCCGCGAAGACGTTCATCGATCTCTTCGCGAGCCAAGCGCGGGCGGGCGGCGACTTCGACTGGCACATCGCGTATCACCCGTACCCCGAAGACCTCGGGAATCCGCGGACTTGGGAGGATCGCACGGCGACGGCGTCACCGGATTCGAAGCGGATGACGTTTAAAAACCTCGAGCAACTGCAGGAGTATCTCGAACGGCCGGAGTTGCAGTTCCAAGGCAAGAGCCGTCGCGTGATTTTGAGTGAGCAAGGTTTTCACAGCACGACCGGGAGTGATCCAAAGCGGGGGCTCAACGTGCAGGCGGCTGCGTATTGCTACGCTTGGGAGAAAGTGGCGCGGCTGTCGGTCGTGGATGCGTTCATTCTTCACCGCCACGTGGATCATGGGCAGGAGGGCGGATTGAATCTCGGCCTTTGGACCCGCAAGCCCACGAGCGTGGCGACACCTGACGCGATGAAGCCGATCTACGATTGCTTCAAAGCCGCAGGCACTCCGCAGCAAGCGGAGGCGTTCGCTTTCGCGCTGCCGATCATCGGGATCAAGAGCTGGGACGAGGTGACCGGCGCGGCGAAGTAGATCGTCAGATCAGCACCGCGATGATGGCGGCAGTCATGTAACACGCAAGCAAGCCGGCGACCATGGAGCGCAGGCCGAGGCGGGCGAGATCGCTCCGGCGGGTTGGCGCGAGCGCGCCGATACCGCCGATCTGGATGCCGATGCTCGCGAAGTTGGCGAACCCGCAGAGCGCGTAGGTGGCGATGATCATCGAGCGCGAATCGACGGCGCCCTTTTGCTGCGCGAGCGCGATGTAGCCGACGAACTCGTTGAGAACGACGCGCTGGCCGAGCGCTTCGCCGACGAGGCGGCAATCCTGCGCGGGCACTCCCATCAGCCATGCGAAAGGAGCGTTCACGTAGCCGAGAATGGTCTGGAGCGTGATCGGGTGAAATCCTTGCGGGCGTCCGGCGAAAAGCCAGTGCGCGCCGCCGATGATCATATTCATTAATGCGACGATCGCGGTGAATGCGATGAGCATGGCCATCACGTTGATCGCCATCGTCACGCCCTCCGTCGTGCCGCGGCAGAGGGCGTCGATGCTGTTGGCGTCCGTCTTTTCCACGCCGACGGATGCGCCAGCGGTCGTCTCGCTGGTCTCGGTCTCGGGCACCATGATCTTGGCGACGACGAGACCGGCGACAGCGGCCATTACGGACGCGGTGAGGATGTGGCCGGCATCCATGCCGATGTCGCTCCCGCTGTAGACGACCATCACGCCGGTGGCGATGGTGGACATTCCCGTGGTCATGAGCGCCATCACTTCGCTGCGCGTCATGTGCAGGAGGTACGGCTTCACCACGAGCGCGGCTTCCGTCTGGCCGAGGAAGATATTGCTCGCGGCGGCGAGACTTTCGCTGCCGCTCGTGCGCATGAAGCGCTGCATCACCCACGCCATCCCTGCCACGACTCGTTGCAGCACGCCCCAATGGTAGAGCAGTGCGGAAAGGGCGGAGACGACGATGATCGTGGCCGAGATGCTGACGGCGAAGATGAATGCATTGGCCGCGCCGAAGCCTTCCTTCAGCGCATCGCGTTTCGCGAGCGGGCCGAAGACGAGCGCTGCGCCTTCATCCGAAACAACGCCGAGTTGATCCACCGCGTAGCGGGCGCCCTCGAAAATGCTGCGCCCGAATCCCGTTTTCAAAACCACGATCGCGCAAACGATCTGGAGCACGGTTCCGGCGATGACGGTGCGCCAGGGGAAACGTCGACGGTTGGTGGAAAGAGCCCACGCGAGCGCGAGGAACACGACCACGCCGAGAATCGGGACAAGCTGCGGCATGGGAGGGCACCGTAGGAGAATCGTTTGCGCGAATGCGAATGCAAAAACGTGGAACTCGCGAAACATCGTCCTTTTCCTCGAGCGAAGGCGCGCGCACCGTCCGAACATGATTCCAGGACCCGACCTCGTGCTGGCGTGCCCGCACTGCGGCGCATTGGCGCGTCTTTTCACGCTCGCGCAGGCCAGTCCGCTCGGCGCGATTTCGTGGACTGACGGATACCAGGACACGCCCGACGCGCCGCTGCAGCCGAATCTCGTTCGCTGTCAGAAGTGCAAAAAGCTCCACTGGACGATGCAGTCTGCGGAGATCGGGATGATTGATCCAACCGCCAGCCCGCAGAATCGCGGTGTGAAGTTTGCGGATCTCACGAATCCAGTTCCGGCGGAAGAGGGCACGCTTGCTCCGGAGGATTGGGTTTCGGCGCCGCATATGCAGCGGTTGGACCAGGCGGGCTACCTGGAAGCGCTCAAGGAGGGACTGGCCACGACGATCGAGCAGGAGCTGGAACTGCGCATTCACGCGTGGTGGCGGGGGAATGATCAGTTCCGAAAGCTCGATGGGCCGAATCGTCATCCCTCCACGCCTGAAGCGATCGCGAATGCCGAGCGACTCATCGAATTGGCGAAGGATGGCGAGCACGAACTCGTGCTTTTCCGAGCAGAAGCGCTGCGGGAATTAGGGCGCTTCGAGGAAGCGCAGAGCTCGCTTTACGGCCTGTGCAGCGATTACGCGCCGGCGCGCGAGAAGCTCGCGCAACTCATCCAGGAACGGTCGCGGGATCTCGACGTCCTGTTCGTTCCTGTTTCCGAGTTTGCGGAAGCCGCGCCCGAGGAGGGCGACCCGCTCGCCTGAGAGACTGCCCAAAAAGGGCGCGGGCCAGTTGTTTGGCGGCACGAAAGGCGAGCGGATTGAATGCTCCTTCGCCAAGGACGCGGCAAATATGCTTGCGCCGCAGCACGGATCGCCAGACCGGTTCCTGCGTGCCCTTCAAGGATGAACTCGGCTTCACAGAAGAGCCTCAAGAGGGCGCAAACAAGAGCGACTCCGGGAGGAGAGTCCGCGGTGAATGGAAACGTCAGTACCGCCCTGGCGAGCCGTGCCACGGCGCAAGCGTGCTTGCGGCGTCCTCTCTTCCTCACCTCTTGATACGTCTTAGGCGGTCGCTGACGTGACCGGGCGGTCGCTTATAGATTAGCGACGAGTTCGAGCGCGGCTTTATCCAACGCGCCTTGCAGGGCTGCCTCGTAGTTCCGCGGATCCTCGAAATCCAGGAGCGGCCGGATATCTCCGCTCGTCGCGGAAAACTCGCGGACGCCGAGGCTCTTCGCGCCTTGCGTGATGGAAACGGTGCCCGAGGCGGTCACGGCGAAGTTGTTCGCGCTCACTTCGATAACGCCGTGGCGAAGGGTTTCGATCGCGATTTGCGCGTCGGCATTTCCCGAACCTGTCGGCTGGGTTTGAAAACGGCCGCCGTTTGTGAGTTCGCGCGCGATCGCGGCCCTGAGCTGGTTTGCCGCCCATGTACTGCGTTCCTCCGCCACGCGCGCAAACACGTTCGCTTTTGCCGGAGCCAGGACGACTGGTTGTTGGCGGGCGGAGGGCGCGAGACTGACTGTGCGAACGCTCGCAGGGAGGTGATCGCTCGCGCATCCGGAAAACGCGATTAACGCGGCCGCTGCGGCAAGTCCGAGAAGGGGCTTCATGAGACGGTCACGGCTATCCCCAATGTAGGTTGGTGGAAAGGCGAAAGCTCGAGCGTTCTGAGGCTCGCGGCAGAGCAACAGGCTCGCCTTGGTTATCCCTGCTGCGGCGTTTTGGCTCGGCTTCGCCGCGGGGCCCCGCCCCACTGCCATTAAGTTAGCGGAGCGGCGTAAAAAAGTGAGGTCATCCTGAACAGAGCGGCGAGGAACGAGCCCGAAGTGAATCGAAGCGCAGCGGAGATGGACCGACTGATTGCAATCTAAAGAACGGTCAACGACCCCGAGCCATTCACGATCGGCATCTTACCCAGAAGTTGCCCGTTCTGAATTCGGAGCGGGAATTCTCAAATTAACGAGATCCTCGCGAGTGGCTCGGGGTCCTTCTCCTCGTTACACTCGGTCAGGATGACGGACTTTATCACCCAACTTTTTCGCTTAACTTAATGGCAGCGGGGCGGCGCCCTTCCGGTTCGCACCCGTGCTTGCGAACGTTTTGCAGCGTTCCGGCGTTTCGCCCGGAAAACAGAACACCCTCTGCGACGGACCGCAGAGGGTGTTTGTGAAAGTCGAGCTGTCGTTCCTTAAGCGCGGCGGAAGAGCGCGGCCTGGACGTCCTCGGGATTCATGTCGCAGAGGTCGAGCGGCGCATTGCCGCGGCCCGATGCCACTTTGATCTGGTTGGCGATCTGTTTCACCGCGGGCGCGGCGTAGTATTTCATCGAGCCAACGGTCTGCTGCGTGCCGAAAACCAGCACGAGCAGGCAGTTCTCATCGATGTTGAGGATCAGGGTGCTGTAGGTCTCGC
>CBHXZU010000302.1:0-7239 GCA_966125105.1 uncultured Prosthecobacter sp. | reverse complement strand
GCTTTTGCCGCTTGCCGCGATTGGCGAGCCTGCCGATAGTCCGCGCCCTTTCATCCATGAGCCTGACAACGTTGCATGACCGAGGAGTAATCGCCCGCTGGCGGCAGTACCTGCCCGTCACGGAGAAAACTCCGGTCATCTCGCTGAACGAAGGCTCCACCCCGCTCATCCATTCACCGCGCCTGAGCGCCATCGTGGGGCGCGGCTGCGAGGTGTTCATCAAGTACGAGGGGCTGAACCCGACGGGATCTTTCAAGGACCGCGGAATGACCATGGCCGTGTCGAAGGCCGCGGAAGACGGCGCGCGAGCTGTCATCTGCGCGAGCACCGGCAACACGAGCGCCGCCGCTGCCGCCTACGCCGCGCGCGCGGGAATGACGAGCGTCGTTCTCCTTCCCGCGGGAAAGATCGCGCTGGGCAAGCTGGCCCAGGCGTTCATGTACGGCAGCAAGGTCGTCGCGATTGAAGGGAACTTCGACGATGCGCTGCGGCTCGTGCGCGAAATCGGGGAGACCACGCCGATTGCCATCGTCAACTCGATCAACCCATATCGTCTCCAAGGGCAGAAGACCGCATCCTTTGAGATCGTGGAGACGCTCGGCGACGCGCCCGACGTGCACCTAATTCCCGTCGGGAATGCAGGCAACGTTTCCGCCTACTGGATGGGCTATCAGGAGTTTCAGAAGGACGGAAAGTCCACAAAGCTGCCGAAGATGGTGGGCTTCCAAGCCGCGGGCTCCGCCCCAATCTTCTATAACAAGGTTGTGGAGAAGCCGGAGACCATCGCCACGGCAATCCGCATCGGAAATCCCGCGAGTTGGGAGCTGGCCAACGCCGCGATGAAGGACAGCGGGGGAGCGGTGGATATCGTGACTGACGAACAAATCCTCGCCGCGCAATATTGGCTCGCGAGCAACGAAGGCATCTTTGTCGAGCCCGCGAGCGCCGCGAGCATCGCCGGACTGATGAAGAGCATGGACCCGAAGTCCGGTCGCGCATTCGCGCTCTCGAACATCGCGGAAGGCTCGCGCATCGTCTGCACCGTGACGGGTCACGGACTCAAGGATCCCGACGTTGCCAGCAAACAGATCACCGGGATCACAACGGCGAAGGCCGAGAAAGACGCGATCTTGCGGCTGATCGGGTAGGTGAGATTAGCGCGGCCGCTCGGTGCGCTAACGCAAACGGCGGAGTCCCTCGCGACTGCCAAAGCACGCCAGAGCTGTATTTGAATAGAGACAGCGAAGCGGCAAACTTTGTGGCTTGGCCTGCCAAAGCTGAGGATTCGCTCGGCGGGATGGGAAGGTATTCGAACGACAGTCGGAGACGTCGTTCGTGATCCCGACGAGCTCTGAGTCCAACGCGGTTCTGCGCAGCTTTGGCAAGCCACGCCACCCTTCGCTCCGTTTCGGGGATAGGTTTGGCTTACCGCCGGCGACGCGTTCGCTGCATGCCGACGAGCACTCCGAGTCCGCTCACAAGCGCCACTGCGGCGCTCGGCTCAGGAATGAGTGTCACCATGCCGGTGCCCTGGAAGTAATCGTCGAAGACGTGCGTCGCGCCGCTGAGGGCGGAGCCATACGTGCCCGCATCGAAGAAAGAAGTTCCGCCGAGAATTAGTCCGCCAACCACTTCGTTTACGCCGCTCGCCAGGTAGGCGTAACCCGCAACAGCTCCGTTATCGATGATGCCGTCGCCCGCCAGTGAGAGCGTCGCAGTGTTTGCGATCGCGTTGCTCACGCCGCTGGAGATCGTCAAGTTGATCGCGGTTTGCAGCACGCTGACGTTGCCGTTTCCAAGCGCGCCATTCCCGCCGGCGACCAAGGTGCCGCCGGAAACCGTGGTGCCGCCGGAGTAAGAATTCAAACCCGCAAGCGTCCACAATCCCGCGCCCGTCTTCTGCAGAGAAGTCGCGCCCGTCCCGTTATCGCCCAAGGTCGGCGCGAAGATATTCGCATCGACATTCGTCCCAGCGAGGGTGAACGCGCGAGGTGTATTCGCGCCACTCAGCGCGACCGCGCCGGAGTTCGTGAACGCCACGCTCGCGCCTGCACCGCCGGACGAATCGAGCGTTCCGCCAGAGATGCCTACGGTGAGCAATCGGTCCGTGTTCGCTGCGGTGCCGGCGGACGCGTACTTCAGCGCGCCGCCATCGAGCACGAGATTGGAAGCATCACTGGAAGATGCCCCAATGCCGCTGTTCACCCCGCCATTTGCGAGCGTATTCACCTGGAGCGTGCCGCCCTTGATGAACGTCGCGCCCGTGTAGCTGTTCGCAGAACCCGCCGCAGAAAACACCAGCGTGCCATCGCCGATCTTCGTCAGATTTCCAGCGCCTGCTGCGGTGTCAGTTGCGGTGAACGTCGCCACCGTCGGGACTTCGAGAATGCCGTTGCCGGTAAGCACCATCGTTTTTGCAGAGCTGAAGGTATTGTTCCCCGTAATTCGCAGTGTCCCAGTGCTGCCGACTGGGAACACAATGGCGCCGGTACTTTGCGCGCCCAATGCGCCAGGCGTGCTGACGGAAAGGGTGCCTTCGTGGATCCGGGTAGTGATATTCACGCCCGCGTTCCCGCCCGTCAAAGTAAGCAACCCAGGCCCGGCTTTCGTCAGGCTGCTGCCGATGGCGGAGCCGATTGTCAGGCCGCCCGCCGTGTTATTTTGAAATATCACCAGATCGAGCCCGGTGCCGGTCGTCAGTTTGAATGTGCCCGAAATCCGCGACTCGTTGGCCCCCACATTGGGAGTAACTAGGATGCCTCCTGCGGTAACCGCGCGATCGGCATTCAGCGTGAGCGTGTTGGCCCCGGCGTTGTCGAAGCGAACGGTATTTGGAGCCACCGCGAGCGTGCCGCCGCCTGCTGGGACATTGAGATTTCCACCTGTGGCCGGATCGGCATTGTAGTTCGTCAGCCCGACGATGTTCCCGTTCCCGTCATTCGTGGCCCAGTTCGAGTTCCCAAACGTCATGTAGCCGCCCAGGATTTCGGAGGCATTCGGCGCGGTGGTTGTGAAGCTGCCGCCGCCACTCGGATCAATGACCAAGGCTCCGCCAGCGACCGGACGAGTAAAGCCGCCGAGCGCCACATTTGTCGCGTCGCCACCGTTCTTATTCACGCTGATTCGCGACAGCCCCGAATTAAGCGTCGTGCCCGAGAATGATTGCGACGTGATACCGGTCGAATTGCCCAGAAGGATGAGCTTTGCGCCGGCGAGCGTCAGCGCGCCCGTCCCCGCGATATTCGTCGGATTGGCGAGACCCGAAAAATCGAGCGTAAGCGTGCCTCCACCGGTGATGGAAGTGGCACCCGTGAGCGCATTGGCACCCGTCAGCGTGACTCCGCCCGTGCCGATGTGGGAAATGGCGCCCGCGCCGGAAATAACGTTCGCAACTGTGATATTGTCACTGCGTTTGAATGCGAGCGTTCCACCGGCGGTGTTCGCGAGATTAACGTTACCGGTTCCGAGATTTCCCGTCGTGCCGCCGTTGCCGATTTGGAGGACTCCGGCGCTGACGGTCGTCAGGCCATAGTCATTGTTTCCAGCCAGGATTACAGTGCCGGAGCTCGCGCCGAAGCTACTTTTCGTCAAACGCTGGCCTGCGAAGGAGATGTTGCCGTTGACGACAATCGTTCCGGTTCCCGAGCCGACAATCGTGCCGGTTTGAAATACAAGTTGGCCGGTGCCCGCGGCATTCACGTTGCCATCGAGAATGAGCGTGCTGCCGTTGTTTGCCCCGATGCGGCCAGTCGCGCTGGTCGCATCGGTGTTCACGCTAATATTTCCTGTCCAACGGTTGACGCCGGCGACCGCCTGCAGCGCGCCAAAGGCATTACCTGCTGCGCCGTCGCTCGTGAGGGAGAGTGATTCCCCGACGATCGTGCCAGCGTTATCGAGAATAAGCCCGCCGCCTGCCGCGATGGTCGTGCCCCCCGCCGCCGAACCCAGCGCGGTCGCGTTGGTGATCCGCAAAGCGCCAGCCGTGATCGTCGTCTGCCCGCTGTAAGTGTTCGCGCCGTTGAGCACCCAGCGAGTGTTGCCGCTGCCATTCAGCGTCACCGAAAGCGTTCCCGCACCGTCGCCGATTACCCCGCCGATCACGTTGTTGACTGTATTCGGGGTATTGCCACCCAGCGTGAGCGTTGCGGTTCCGGTGGTGCCGAGAGTGACGTTGTTCAAAACGCTCAGCGAAGCGGCACTGCTTGCGCCGGCCGAGTTGGCCCAAGTCTGGGAATCCAGGAGGACAACACTCACCCGTTGGCCATCGGTCGCAGAGCCGATTGTGACTGCACCGCTACCCGCTCCCACGTTTACACCCAGCGTGCCAAGGAGAAGGGAATGGTTTGCATTTCCGCCGGATAGCGACACCAGTCCAGGGCTGAAGAACGAGAGCCCCACCGCGCCTTGATCCCCGTGCAGGTTTACGAATTGATCTGCGGTGACGGTGGCGATGTTAAAGGTCGCAGTATCAGAAAGGCCCGCTGGGCCCAAGGGATCAGGGGTCGTGCTGAACGGATCCGTCGACCAACGGGCAGCATCATTCCATGACGTGCCCGTGCCGTCCCAATAGAGATCGGCCGCGGAGAGGAAGGGCGAAGCGAGCAGGGACGCGACAGACGCGACGAGGACGGAGCGACGGGACATAAATGTAGGAGAAGGTGTCCCGGGAAGGCGGCGCACCATTTCCCTAATCCCAACGCAGTGCAAATAAAATTATGACGCGATCTTAACTGAGGCGACTTGACGGCCTAAGCTGAGGCCCGCTTTGCCTCCTCGGCAATGATCTGAAGTCCCTTGCGCACAGTGGCTTCAGATTGAGCGAAGTTCATCCGCAGGCACTCGTGGGCGTGAGGCCAATTTTCACGCAGACCAAAGAAAAAGTATTCGCCTGGGACGATCAGGACCTTTCGGGTTTTGAGGCGTTCATACAGTTCCCGCGTGGTGATCTTGAGGCCGCGCAGCCAGATCCAGTGGAAGAAAGCGCCTTCGCTGGCGTGAATCGCCCAGTCGATGCCGGCGGCACCGAAGATCTCGCGGGCCCACGTCATCGCCTGCAGACTCTTCTCTTCGTAAAAGGGACGCAAAATCTGCGGGCCAAACTGCAGGATCTCGGCGTTTTCCAGGAATGGGAGCACGAGTTGCTGGCCTATGTTTCCATTCGCCAAGCCCGCAATCGCCGTCATGGCGGCAACGGCGCTGGCAATGCGCTTCGGGCCGATCACCACGGAAGTGCGGGTGCCGGGCAGACCGAGCTTGGAGAGGCTCAGCGTCATAATCACATGTGGCGCCCAGAACGGCTTAGCGTCTGTGAAGATCACGCCGGGGAAGGGGGCGCCGTAGGCATTGTCGAGAATGAGCGGGATGCCGTATTCAGCCGCAAGGCCGGAGAGCCGACGTACCTCTTCATCTGTAAGAACGTTGCCGGTCGGATTCGTAGGCCGCGAGACAGCGATGGCGGCGATCGATTCTTCCTCGAGCGCCTTCTCCACCGCGTCGAAATCGATGTGATATTTGAAAACCCGGCGTCCTTCGCCTTCCGGCCAACTGATCTTTGGCCGCAGGGCTAAGAAGAGGTCATCAGCAAATCCTTGGTCCGCGTAGCCGATGTATTCCGGTGAAAGCGGCAGGAGGATCCGCCACTGCTTTCCGTCGGAGTGTTCGCCGGCGAGGAGGTTGAAGAGGAAGAAGAAGCCGCTTTGGCCCCCGTTGGTCACCGCGATGTTCTCGGGATCCACGTCCCAGCCCAACTTCTGCTGAAGCAGATCGGACAGCGCCCGGATGAACCGGGGATTTCCCTGCGGCGGGTCGTAGTTGCCCAGCATTCGGTCAAACGCCGAGCCTTCTCCGAGCAGCGCCTGCATGCGCGAGCGCCAGAGCTGCTGAATCTGCGGCACCGGCGCCGGGTTTCCGCCGCCGAGCATGAGCATGTCCGGCTCGACTGTCATGGCACGGCCGAGATCGTCCATCAGCTCAAGAATGCCACTTTGGGTGGTCAGCTTTTGCCCGATGGTGGAAAATGGAATCTCCGGTCCCTGCATCATAGCGAACCACCAACACTGCACGCGTTCCGACAGAACGGAAGCGCGAAGTCATTACCGGAATGTTGTTTTGTATAATGGATTCGCAGAGATGGTGGGCGGACGGGAAAGACCGGAGCTGGCCTTCACGGTCTTCCGCGCGGCGTCGCTCAGATGCCACCTCGTCCCGCGGCTTCTTTCCATCGGTCGTGGCGGCCTAACTTCAGAACGTCGGTTGGCGGAGGGCCTGCGATGATGACGCGCGAAGTTACAAAAAAGGGACACTTTCCGGCCGAGAAGAGGTAGGCTGACGCAGTGCGTGGGCCCTCCCTAGCTTTGCAACGCTCGCAGCCACGATTTTGGTGGCAAGGGGCGCTCATCATTTTGCCGGCGCTGGTGTTGGCGGCGATGGGATTGTATTCGTTGCGGCAGGACCGGATCCTGGCGCGCGCGGAGGCACGCGAACAGGCGAGTCGCCTTGTGCAGGAGTTGACGAATGTGGTGTTGCCTCGCGTGCTGGAGCCGGGCCTGGCGCAATTGGAGAAGTTCGATTTGCTCGATCTGCGATGGATGATCGAGTCGGCGCCGGATGAGGATCCACTGATGCGGGTGCAGAAGGACGCGCAAGGGATGGGGACTTCAGGTGGCTGGTTTGGCGCGGCTTGCTTGGTAGATAACGAAGGTGGCCTGCTTTATCCGCGTCCACTTCGTGGGCTGGCCGTGCCGCAACCCTTGGAACTGGACGCGCTGTTACCGGAGCAATCATCGGCCTGGTTTGCTTGCGAAGAGATGTGGATGGAAGGAGTGCCGGACTTGCGTCGCGTCTCAACGCTCGCAGCCACGCAAGCGCCGGAACGGCTGATTGCCGTGGCGAGGTTGCGAACGGTAACTTCGCTCCTGCGAACGCGGGAAACGGTCGCGTTGGCAATTGTCGAACTGCAATCGTTGCAGGGTGCCGCGCGCGAGTTGCAGTCAGAGATGGGAATACCCATACGAGATTTGGCGCGTTTGCAATTGGCGAGGCTGGCGGGGAATCTTCCGGCGGCCAAACTGCGCGAGGCGGTGGATGGTTTGTGCGCGGATCTGTTGCGCAGGCCGTCACCGAATGGAGAGGCGATTTGGGAATCGTTGAAAGCGATCGATTCGGACCTCGGATTACAGCGCTGGATCGAAACGAAAGAATTGCACGCGCATGGTCGCGATCTGGCGTGGGCACTGGTGC
>CBHXZU010000301.1:0-7256 GCA_966125105.1 uncultured Prosthecobacter sp. | reverse complement strand
TCGTGATCAGCAGGTCGTTCGCCTTGTAATCGAGCTCAACCGCGTTTGCCGTGCTGTCGCGAACGTCGAGACGGCTTGCCCAGCCGGCGAAATCCACATCGCCCTGCCCAATAACCTTGCCGATGTTTGCCGTCGGCATGTTCCGCGGATTTCCTTCGAGCGCCATGTTTTCCGGCAGGCGGAAAATGCCGGTGAATTCATTGCTCGTATTCCGCTCGATGACCATGCGCGGATTGCCGCCCGAATTTGTATTCGGAACCGCGACAATCGTTCCCGAGCCCGTGATGTCCGTGCGAATCCGGTAAAGGCGCTCGTTTTGAGGGCCGAACAGTTCGCGGAAAAGAATGTTGCCCGTGCCCGTAACGTTCAATGACGTGCCACCCGCATCGAGTCCAAGGACGTGAGTGACGTTCCCATTGAACGCGATGGTGCCCCCATCATTGAGGTTCACCAACCCCACGTCCAAACGCCCTGCCGTGCCGTTGTTCATGAACAGGATGCCCCCGCTGTTCACATTGACGAATGCCCCCGCCGCAACGCCGGCAAACCTTGTGCCCGCGGTGGTGCTGCCTCCCTGCAAGCGATCGAGGCTGAGCATGCCCCCATTGATGTTCACCGTGCCCGCGAGCGGATTCACATCGGCCATGTTGCCCGTGATGATCAGGCGGCCCTTGCCGGCTTTCGTAAACGCCTCTGTGGTCGTGGTAATCTGCCCGACGTCGTCGACGTTATGCACGATATACCCGGCCGCGAGATCGAACGTGCCCCCGCCTGTCCCGATCACGACATTCTTGTAGTTCCCCTCCGGGTTATTGCCCGTTCCGACAATCCGATACGTGCCCCCATTTTGGAGCGTGATCGTCTTCACGGCGGTGCTCAGGCCCAACGTGACTTGGTCCGAACGTCCAAACTCCTGCGCGCTACCGACGCCGTTGTATTGGACAGTTGGACCTTCCTGCCGGTGAAGCAAAGTCGTGCCGGCTCCGTCCACGAGGATGTTCCCTGCGAAAGTCGGCGTGGGATTATTGAGGAACAGGGCTCCGCCACCCGTCAGGTTCAGTCCGCTCGTGCTGGTATAGGCCGCATTGATCGTGGCCGTGGAACCGGAAGAAACCGATACGGCCCCACCTTGGTCGTTCAGGGTCAGCTCCGTTCCATACGCTCCCAAAGTGTAAGAACCGTTGAACGTCAGGCTGTTCGCCGTTTGCGCGCCCCCGAGCTGAATCGGGCCGGTAATTCCAGTGCCAAAAATAAGATTATCGAAGGGGCTGGGAAGCAGATCGTCCTGCCAATTCCGCGCATCCAACCATGAGACTCCATCACCCGGCGTCGGCCCCGTGTTCCCTTGAAATTGCACATCGGCAGAAACTTGAGCATTGGTTGCAAACCCCAGCGCAGCCGCAATGCCGAAGAGCGATTTGAACCGAGAAAGGGACGACGACAAGGGACGTGCTTGCTTTGTAGGCTTCATGGGAAAGAGAGAGAGAAGAGACTCTGAGGAGAAGGGCCTCTGAGGAAAAAGTTCTGCGCTAAAGGTCGTAACCCAAAGGTTACAAACTGGCGCCGATCTCATCCCAAAAAGGTGCCCGCACGGATAAATATGCAACTTAAACGCGCTGTCACGCGATATCGCTCAAACTCGCAGAAAGATCTTCCGGTGGTAGAGAAATCGGGCGACGAGGAGGACGAGTGCGAACCCCACGGTGGCCGGCAGCCAGGTTGGGCACATGCTCTTGGGTCCAGTAATGCGGAGCGCGATGACTTCGGGATTTAAAAGTCCGGCAAGGATGTAGAGCGTGATGGGGTTCATGCCGATCCATACCCAAGGCGTAGTCCACACCCGCCAATTGCGGATTTCCACGATCCAGTAAAATAGCGCGAGCAGCATCGCGCTCCAGCCTGCGGCGACCAGGACGAAGCTCGAGGTCCAGAGCTTCTTGATCACCGGAAACTGGCAACTCCACGCCCAACCCAGGGACAGGGAAATGACGCCCGCAAGGGCAAGCGCCGCGGCTTTCTTCGCGGGCGCGGCGGCGCTTTGAACCCAGCGCCCGGCGAGCACGCCGAGGAGCGCGCTTGCGATTGCCGGGAAGGTGCTGAGGATTCCTTCCGGATCGTGATTCCCGTCGTATTTCCTCCCGGCCAGCCACTGTGCGTCGAATTGATTCACGATATTCTGTCCCTCGGCGTAGCGATTTGCGGCGTCACCTTGGTGGCCAAAGAAGAACAGTGCCCAGTAACCGAGCAGCAAAGTGACCGTTGTCGCGATCAGCACGCGAGTGCCGCAGTAGACAAAGAGCAAGCCGGCGCCGAGTGATGCGAGGGCGATGCGCTGAAGCACGCCGAGCCAGCGAACGCGGTCAATACCGTCCGTCAGCCCCTTGCTCATGAAGATGCCGAGGAGGAAAAGGATCAGGCAGCGCTTGAACAAGCGGGCCGCTGTCTTGCCACGGCCGATATTCGCAATGGAGCGCGGCAGCGAAAAGGTGAGGGAAACGCCGGCGATAAAGACGAAGAGCGGAAAGATGAGATCCTCAAGGTGAAAACCCTCCCACGCCACGTGGTTGAATTGATCGGCGACCGCGGTCAGACCGAGGGCGACGGCAATGGCCTTCAGCGCGGTCCCGAAGCCGACGATGAAAGCCATATCGAAGCCACGCAGGGCGTCGAGTGAGACGAGACGTTCGGGGCGGGTTGGCTCAGCCACGCGCAGAGAATGCGGATTTCACGGGGCGCGGCGAGTGGAAAACCGAATGGGCAGCCACTCGATCGCCGTGATCCCCTGGCGGTTACGGTCTCAAAGCTTCGTCGATCGCTTTGCCGAATGTCTCCAGGTCGGAGTAATTGCTACGCCACGTCGTGTACATGGCGCCAAGGATGCCATTGATCCCCTTTCCTGCGGCGATCCAGTCTTTGATCTTCGCGGGATTGGCGTCGTAGTAGCCGGCGATGATCTGCCGATGCCCGCGGTCGGCGAAGAACTTCATGCTTTCCCCGCGCTTGCTGAAATACCACGGCAGGATGATCACGTCGCTCGACAATCCTTCCCACGAGCCCTGCAGGGACCCGTTCACGAGGTAGTAGTCCTTCGCGACGGCATTGTGGTTGGGATCAAACATGTCGTTCCAGGTGTAAATGCGCCCTCCCGGATTCACCTCCTTGAGAATCGAGATGCAGATCTTCACGTTGTCGGCAATGATCTGGCCGGGCGTGAGATTTCGAGCGCGGCAGGCGGCGCAGTGGTTGAGCACGCGGATTTCGTCGTGCGACATCATGTAGCCCTTCGCTCCCCAGAGCTTGTGCATGCGTTGCGCCTGGTCGCGCAGCAGGGTGACCGTCTTCGGCTCGCTCGGGCAAATCATGGCCTGCCCGTCGTAGACCGTGGCGCCGTGATAGTAACTCGCGAGCAGCCTCGTGCCGTCGGGCAACTTCGTCTTTAGCTGCGGCGCCTCGTGGTAAACGTCGTATTCGCCCGGCCACGGTTTCGTGCCCATGAGCGGGTCGCTGAGCGGCTCGAAGTCGGCGCCTTCTTTCAATTCCTTCCCGTCGGCGGTCTTGATCGAAATCGGGCAGCCCGGCCGACGCGGCATATTCAGAAATGCGACTTCTTCAATCTTCGCGTCATCCCACCAAAGCGACCCGGATCTGCCATCCCACACGCCGAAGTAGATTCCCACGCTCGTATTCGCCTGCGAATTGAAGATGACGTGGTGCGTCTGCCAGTCCTGCGTCGGTTTGACGCCGAGATTGTCCCATGCGAGGGATCCCCCTTTCTCCGCCAGCGCCTTGATCTCCGGCTTCCCTTTGAACTCCTGCGTCTTGATCCGAACGCTGACGTGGTACTGTCGCCATGGCTGCACGGTGATGCGCCGGGACATCCGGGCCATCTTCCCATTCGGATCCGAAACCCGCGCGACGCCATTCTCGAAAACCACCGTCTCGTCGGCGAAAGACCATTTCTTCCGATCATCGAAAGTGCTGCTTGGGAGCAGGGGCACGCTGGGATCATCGATCACCGCAGTCCCCCCGCGAACCACCATCGGCAGGTCTTTGACCGGAAGCGCTTCGATCAGATTCGGATCGTTGCTGAGGAGGTCATTCGAGTAACCGATCGAGAACAGCGCGGGCACAACCTCAATATGGTGCTTCGCCGCGAGTTCCTTCACTCGCTCGACATTCTTGAAATACCGCTGGTCCATGATCCCGAGGCGGGAAAACTTGGAGTCAGCAAGGAGCATGTGCGTGTAACCGGCGGCCTCACCGCGAGCGAGGAGGTCACCGAGCGTGTCGACGTTCTTATCCACGAGCAGGTTCGTGGCGCGGTAGATCCACTTTTCGAAACGCTCCGCGGAATGAGCGAACGCGGCGAGAAAGAGGGCGGTCAGGAGAGAAGCGACGAAGCGCATAGGTTTGGGAATGAGTCGAGGTGGAGCTGACCTGCGGGATCAGAAATCGGAACCCACCCCGAACAATGCCGCGACCCGGAAAACGTTAGCGGTACGCAGCCACAATAGGAGCGACACCTCGTTGGACTGCACGCGCTTCTGCATTCAGGCACGGAGTCGCCGCGATCAGAGACGGCGCCAACTGAATCCGGGACGCGGCCGGTCCGATCAGGGATGGGATTGTCGGATTCAGGCACGCGGCCGACGCGATCAGGCACGCAGCCGATACGTTCAGGGGCGGGCCCGATAGGTTCAGAGGCGCGGTCGATAGGTTCAGGGGTGCGGTCGATGCGATCAGGGATGTGATCGGCGCCATCGGGTGACGCGCTCCTTCAAAACACAACCCACTATTCGCATACAACTTACGCGCAAACATGATCCACAAGAGATCTCCAACAACTCCACCCAAATTACGCCGTGCTACTACCCGCAAAAATCTCTGCAGCCCGCAGTGAATCCGATTTGGATTTAATCTGGAAGGCAGGAATGGATTTAAAGTATCTGCCGGAAGTAAGTTCCCCCTTCGCAAACGCGCCTGCGAAAAGGAGCGCGGATCTTCGATCCGTGGGGCGGGCTCGATGGAGCGGAGCTGGTTTGCGATATCCGGAAACTTCCATTGGCAGATGCTCTAAACCCACCTCAAGGAAGCCCGGAGAGTTCACCTGCCCACATCATCAGAAAACGGATTGTGCTTTCTCGAGCTTCTTTTCCTGCGTCCCTGCCTTCCAGATTCACACCACTCGTGTCATTCTTTGGCGGGGCTTCGCCGCGTCGTGATCGCCGTGCCCGCCGTGGTTCCCATCAACCGACGCACAAGCCTCGGGCGTCGCGCCCGTCGCGTCGTCGCGGTGAAAAACTGCCCGGCTATTCGCCGAGTTCGACGTTCCAGTAGGCGAAGTCGACGAAGTGCTTCCAGCTCTCGTGATGCTCGTGGCCGAAAGTGAGATGCGCAAACGGACGCCACTTCGGGCGCTCGGGTCTGCGGATCAGCTTCATCCCGGCCTCGTCCGGAGTGCGATTGCCCTTCTTCGTGTTACACTTGATGCAGGAGCAGACGATGTTCTCCCAATTCATCGCTCCTCCTCGGTCGCGCGGAAACACGTGATCGAGGTTCAAGTCTTTGCGGTCAAAATGCCGGCCACAGTACTGGCAGGTATTCTTGTCCCGCTCGAAGATGTTATGCCGTGTGAACTTCACGTCCTTGCGCGGCATCCGGTCGAAGAGCATCAGCACGATCACCCGTGGAACACGGATATGAAACCGCGTGGTTTGCACCATTTGGGTATCGGGCTGCTCTTGGGAGAGATCCCGCCAGCTGGCGAGATCATGGGTGGAAAAGCTTCCGTCTTCCGTGTGGACCACTTGCGCGTGACCCTGACACAAGAGTGAGAAAGCCCTGCGGGCTGTGCAGACGTGAACCGCCTGCCACAACCGGTTGAGGACCAGCACTGGTCGATTAAGGAGCATAGAGGTCTCCGGTTCTCGGCGCGCGGAAACTACCGAGGGGTTCCACGGATGTCAACGCACGCTTGTCAACTGTAACTTAGGGCAGGTTTTGGGCCAGATGTTGTAATGGGAGTGGAACAATTGTCATGAAGCTCGCCGAACCCGTAGATTTCGAAAACCCCCAGCCTCTCGTCGGCTGGGCAAACGCCTGACGTCCGCGGCACAATCGTCATACGTTCCCCGCCAACATCGATGCGTTACTCCCTCGCCCTGCTCACCTCCCTTTCCATGATGTGCGCCGCCGCCGACTGGCCGCAGTGGCGCGGGCCGAATCGCGATGGCGTGGCTCCTGACTCTCCTCCGCTCATCGAAAAAATCCCCGAGGCCGGACTCCCCGTTTTGTGGGAAAGCGAACCGGTTCCGGCGAATGAAGACGGCGGACTGTCCACTCCCGTGGTCGCTGGCGGAAAGGTATTCATCGCGCTCGTGTGGCACCGCGAAGAGCCGACCGAAACCCGCCAGGTGGACGACCGCGCGTTGCTTCAACTCGGCTTTCAATCCACCAAAGGCCTCCCGGCGGACTTATTAAAAAAGGTCGAAGATACCCGCTCGCAGCTGCCACCGAATCTGAGAGGCAAGAAGCTGGACCAGTTCGCCGATCAATTCGCGAAGGAGAACTTCGACAGCAAGCAGCAGCAACTCTACAGCGCCTGGCTGAAGAAGCGTTTTCAGAAAGGGAAGTTTGCCATTCCCCTCACCACCCTCGACGCGTTGGATCAAAACAAAGATCGCGTCTTTTCCAACGAGGCCGAAATGAAGAAGTGGCTGAACGATCAAGGCTGGGCCGACTTCGTCGTCGAGCAAGTCGCCAAGTCTGTGAGTCCCACGCGCCGCGTCGCCGACGACGCGGTGATCTGCCTCGATGCCGCCACGGGAAAGACGCTGTGGAAAACCTCGCGCCCGGGCAAGGTCGTCGGCTTCGATGGCTCCAGCACGCCATGCATCGCCCAAGGTCACATCTATGCCTTGGGCAGCGAGCGCCTTTGGTGCCTCAACACCAATGACGGAACCCTCGTGTGGGAGGCGCCGCTCGGCGGAGCGCGCCAGGGCTTGGGTTCATCGCCTCTGCTCGTCGATGGGACGGTCGTGGTGAATATCGGCAAGGTAAGCGCCTTCGACGCCGCCACCGGCAAGCCACGCTGGACGCAGGACAAAGCCGGTGGACTCCACGCTTCCGCGGTCGCTTGGACTGGCGACGGCAAGACGCTCGTTTTGATCAACGGCAAGAACCTCTCCGCGCTTGATCCCTCCACCGGTGCAATCGCCTGGTCCGTTCCAGCCGGCGGCGATAGCACCCCGACCGTG
>CBHXZU010000300.1:0-7266 GCA_966125105.1 uncultured Prosthecobacter sp. | reverse complement strand
GAATCCCATCGTCCTCACGGTTTTTGGTGGCGAGCGTTGCGTTACCACGGTCGACGATCTCAAAGCTGCCGCGAAGTCCATTCACTCAACGGCCGTTCGTGAATCTGAGACGAGCGCCCAACCCTCCACCCACGGTGAGAAATCGAAGGGCAAATTCGCCGGATATACGTGGAATCGGCGACTCCCACGAAGGAGGCTCCATGAGGCCCGGTCTAGCGAAGTTGATTCGAAGCGACGGCACAATCGAGGCGGTCGTGCCGAAGAACGGCAAGGACTTCTCGCTGGAGGAACTGCGCACGTTTGTCGCCGGTTGCATCGAGATCATCCACCCGCCTTCGGACGAAGGGGCTATTCTCGTCGTGAATGAGGAAGGTCGGTTGCAGGGCCTGCCTTTGAACAAGGTCGCCAGCGCGGTGTATCGGAATGACTTCATCGTCGGCGACGCGCTGCTCTGCCACACCAGCCAAGTGCGATCAATTCTCCCGCGTTGATTACGTTCCCGGCGCGACCAGTCCAGGGCGGCCGCCTCGAGTTGGCTCCGCCCAAGCGCGGGCTGTGGTATGCCGAACCGAAGCTCAACGGCTGGCGCGCACTCATACACACACCGAGCGGAACAATGTGGAATCGGCATGGCACGCTCCTCACCATCGCTGGATGCTTCCGGCCTGCGCTCGCCAAACTACGCGCACTTGCCGAATGCGGTCTGGTATGGGCCGACTGCGAGGCATTGGAACGACGTCACAACCTCGGCCGCGGCACGCTGATCGTGCTCGATCTTGTGCCAGTGTCTGGTTCACCCAGTTACGTCGAACGCAGAACGCTGTTGGAATCGCTCCTTGATTCTTCACCTCTCGTTTCCGGCATCGAGCCAGATCCTGCTTTAGTCCCGGTCGGAGCCGCCCTGCTCACCCCAACAAACCGCGTGGATACCCAGGAACAGGCTGTCGCGTTCTACCAGCGACTGCGCGCTGCCAACCGCGCGCTCGGCTGCGACTTCTTTGAAGGGGTGGTGATGAAGCGCGCGGACGCCGCTTACCCGGTGCAGCTACGGTGCGCGACCGAGGAGTTTCGCGGATGGATGAAGCATCGCTTCCTCACGTGATTGGAGCTTCGCGCATCCTCTCACTTGAACACCGATTTGATGCGTCGCGCTTTTGCGTGAAAGTTCTCGTCTTTTGCATCCTCAAGGCTCGGCCATTGTGTCGATTGAAGCGGCGATGCATCCTCGATGGCCTATGGCTGATTTTACGATTTTCTACTCTTGGCAGATGGACGCGCCGCTGGCGATCAACAAGGACTTCATTCACAAAGCGTTGGATGAGGCTGTGAAGGAGCTCGATAATCAGTTCGATATTGAAGAGGCCGACCGCATGACGGTCGAGCAAGGCATGAAGGGGGTTCCTGGTAGCCCGGAGGTTGCCACGATGATGTTTGAGAAGATTGGCGAAGCGGCAATTTTCTTGGGAGACGTGTCGTTAGTGGGCGCAGTGAGGCGCGACAGAAAGCTGCTGAAGCGAGTGCCCAACCCCAATGTTAGTATCGAGGAAGGATTTGCGGCGGGTGTGATTGGCTGGGAACGAGTCATCTGTGTCTCGAACGAGCACTTTGGAAAGAACGAGGAGCAAGCATTCGACCAGAGAAACCGTCGATTTCCGATCAGCTACCGGCTAGCTCCCGACGCCTCCGAAGAAGAAAAAGTCAAAGTCAGCAAAGGTCTCACAAAGACTTTGGTCAAAGCCATCGACACGGTTAGGAAGTACGAACTTCGTAAAGCTGAGCGTGTATTGGAGCAACTGAACGTCTCGACAATCGAACTGCTAGGGCTCTGCCAAGATGCTCCATTTTTGGTCAGACCCGGTAAGCCTGTGCCGGAGGCTCCGGTAGTACCGATGAAGGATCTTGCGGTCTGGGACGCTTGCCTCGTGCGAATGCAAGAGCTGCGCATCGTGCGCACCGATCTGGGTATAGATGCAGGCCATCAACCGCGCTACGCGTATCACTGGACGGCGGTCGGTCGAAAAGTGATCGACCTGATCATCAAGAAGTGGACTCCTCCTACGGCAGTGCCCGCGGAAAACTAAAGTATGCTGAAAGTTTGCACGCGGCAGCCGCTGCGCGCTTCATAACCGGTGGTTGACGTTGCGAGACGGTGCATGAACGCCACCACTCCTGCACCAACTCTCGTCCGTAAAAAGAAGCTCGCTCAACTGCTCGGCGTCTCGCCACGCACCGTGGATACGTGGGTGGCGAGTGGCGTAATCCCGTACCTCGCACCGAGTTCGCGCATGCACTTGTTCGATCCGGCGCAGGTGAAATCCGTCCTCACGGCGAAGTTCGGGTTCACACCCAAGGCCACGACCTAAGGCGCAGACCTACTCATCCCACCAACGCAGCGAGCAGGTGAGGCTCTACCGGCCGTCACGTGTGTTCTCCCAGTGAATATCACGGCCCTCGTCAGCGCCCAACCGCTGGTAGATCTGCTCCAGGATCGCAGAGTTTTGGGCGATGATCTCGCTGCTCTTCGTCAGAGCGGCCACCATCTCGGAATTGGCCGTTTTGAGGTGCTGCTCAAACTCCGTGCGTGTGGCGACTATCTCGCGCTGAAGGTCCGCAACTTGACGCATGAAATACCGCGCGAGGAATCGGATCGTGATTAGGCCGATGACCAGCAGAGCGACGAACATCCAGCGGTCGTCCTGCCGGGAGGCGTGGTCGATGGTCTTAAGCGTTTCGTCGAGCGGAGGCATGACGACGAGCGCGTGTCAAAGCGCAGCGCGCGCGTATCGTGTTAGCGCGGGCGAGCGAAAGTGTTCGAGTGCGCGTTCGAGAGAGTGAGAAGCAATCTTTTACGAGTGTGAGTCCCCCAATCGGATAGGACGACCTTCACTCAAATCCTATGTGGGACTGTTTTTCGCGCTTTACACCTTTTGTCGCCCCAAACGACGCCATCCCGCGTTTCCAACGCGGTTCTTCCGGCCTTTGTGGGCGCGGGCTCCACCCGGATACCTCCTGCCGAACCGGTGTGGAAATTCGGGCTCCAAAGACTGTAAAGTAGGGCCGTTGCTTTACACCTGCTTTACAGGTGTCGCGGGGTGGACGAAGGCGATGATGCGCTCGACGATCGGGGCCGTAATCTGCCGGTCTGTGAGCCTCAGAACTCTCCAACCGGCCAGCGCGGCTTCGAGATACTTTTCCGTATCGGAGGCGAAGCCAGATGCTCGATTGTGACGGCCGCCGCCGGCAAGGAAGATCCCGCCTTCGATCTCGATAAGAGTGCGAGTTTCGACGTGGGCGAAGTCGGCACGCCAGCGTCTTTCCGGATGAAAACGACACTCATGCATCAGCTCCGGCCCGCCGAGCAATCGCCAATACTGCAGAAACTTTCGTTCGAGCCGCGATGGCGGAGCGGCGTCGCGATGGCGCAGGAGCTTCACGCTCCCGCTCTGCTGTCAAAGTAGCGCGGGTTGTTGCGGGTC
The DNA here is from genome assembly GCA_966125105.1 of uncultured Prosthecobacter sp. Classification (GTDB taxonomy): domain Bacteria; phylum Verrucomicrobiota; class Verrucomicrobiia; order Chthoniobacterales; family Chthoniobacteraceae; genus SXWH01. The sequence continues at coordinate 3,790 of CBHXZU010000300.1, read as the reverse complement.
TGCCACCGTGGATTCCACCTCATCCGTGATCGTCTTTGCGATACGGCAGGTCACCTTGTGCTTTGTAGGGTCATAGCTCCGGTCGAAGGTCACGCGAAAGCCGATGCTGAATTTGCCGTCTTCGTCGGCGGATTCTTCAGCCTCGCGATAGTGGGCTTCGAGCAAGTCGCGCACGTGGGCGACGGCTGCATCTTGTTCAGCGGTTTGGCGGTCGATGGTCATATTTGGGCGTAGAGATCGACGACGGGTTTGAGATCGCGTTTGAGCGCGTCGCGTTTCTCGGGCGTGGCGCCGTCGAACCAGCCCGCCTGGCGGAGTTTTCCGATGAACGCGCAGATACGGTTCACATGGGGATGGACGTTTTCGATACCGTTGTCGGCGTCGTCGGTTTCCAACTCGTCGATCGAGAGGAGCCGGCCCGCCTGGATGCTGCGTGCGAGACGCCGGGTGGAGATCGGCTGTCCGTTGCGGCCTTCCTTCACGGCCAGCTTGAGCCAGCGCGCTTTCTCGGCGTCGTCCTTGAGCTTCGCGACTTTCTTATGGTGTTCCCAGGACAGCCGTTCGTTGCGCAACGAACGGGTTACGTGGCGTGCGACGTAAGCGTAGTTTTGCAAGGTCGTGACGTCCATGCCCGTGAGTTGCGCCGCTTCGGCGTAGAGCCACGTCGGCACCTGGTCTTGCACGGGCACGTCCTCGAACAGCGTGGTCTGGCCGTCGCGCCCCTCGGCATAGACGAGCCAATCGCCAACGACGAACGCGACCGAGCGCATCGCCCTGCCAAAGCGCGACCCGATGTCGCGCCATTCGTCGAGCGTGAGCCGTTCATGCACGTCGAGGCCGAGCGCCGTCAGCGAGACTTTGGGGTTAAGGGTGGCCAGGTCGTTCATGATTTTTCAGTCGGTTGTGGCGGGCACGGGCATAGGCGTCTCGGGCCGTCAACGAGCGCATTGCCCGTGATGGCAGTAGGCCGAGTTTCTCAGTCAGCTCTACGCATCGCTTGCTCACGGCGGCCCGCGTGACGCCGTGCCGTCTGCCGATCTCGGTCATGCTGTCGCCGAGAAAGCTCACGCCGCTGACCAACGCGAGGCACTCCAGGCTCAGCTTCGCGTTCTTCTGGCTGAGCAACTCGCCCAGCAACCGGCGGAGCACGTCCCACACTTCATCGCCGTCCATGCGTTGGCCTTGGCATGCGGATTGGTCGCGTGGTTCGATGGCTTCGAGCAGGTCGGGCGTTTCACTGGCGAGCGGAGTATCAGCGAGATCGCTCTCGCTCGGCGCGCCACCGCTTCGACTTGGGCAGAGCGGTTCCTCCAGCCCGGCGGCTTTCAGTTTCGCGCGTTCCTTGGGCGGGAGCGATTGTACCCACGCCTCGTATTCGCGCCGATATTCGGCATCGCGCGCCGCTTGTTTTGGACGGTAGTCGTCGGCTTGGTAGCTCATGGGTTGACGACTCCGGTTAGCGACCTGCCGAACGCTTCGAGCGCTGGCGCGAACTTCAAGTGAGCGCGACAGCGCGCGCGATGACCGTGAAAGCGGTTTCGCGCTTTATTCTCGTAAGAGAATAAATAGGGAATTCCCTTGGGGAGTGTCAGGGAAAGCTTCCCCAGGGGAATGCCAGGGAAAAGCTCCCTGGAACGACTTACGACGGAAAACGCGATCATCGCGCGCCTCCTTCCGAGCGGTATTTGCGACCGCGCCAGCAGGGCATTTCAAACACCATGATGCCGCAGCTTTTATGGCGCAGGCTGTCAAAGACGTTCTTGGCTTTGACGATGGTGCAGGTTTCGCCGGACGCCTCGATGGTGCGCTGGATGTGGTGAAGGACCTCGCTGTGCTCCATCTCAGCGTGGTTCGCCAGCGGCGCCATCTGCTCGAACATCGCGCCGTAACGGTCGGCATGACTGCCGCGCCGGTAGTGGGCCTGTGGCTCGGGCTTCGCGCGCCCGCTTGGCTTGCCGCCGGGCGTTTTCACACGGGTCACGTCGCCGTGTTGATCGCGCTGGAAGATGCAACCTGCCCAGCGAACGACGAACGAAGGAACCTGTGGCAATGCGCGCAGCGTCAGATCCACGACGTACGCGTTCTCTTCCTCGTGAGGCGTCATAGTGAGGATGACGTCGGGATCGCGGGCGAAGACGCCGCTGCCGCCAATGCGGTCGATGGCTTCTTTACCTGCCTGATTTCCTTTGGAGTAGTGCGCGCCGAAGACCACGGCCGCGCCGGATTGCACGGCGAGCTGCTCGATTTCGTTGCACAACGAAGCGATATCCCCGGCCTTGTTCTCATCGCGTTTGCCGAGGCCCTTGTAGATCGGATCGAGGACAATCAGCGCGTAACGCTCGTCTTTCACGCGCGCGAGAATCTTTGGGATCAAGACGGAGAAATCCGTGGCGAAGCCCCGCAGGTTCCAAAGGTCGATGCCGGTGAAGTCGGTGATGCCTTTATGCTGCGCGATGGCGTGAAGCCGGTGCTGAAACGCAAAGTCCGGCAGCTCGAAATTGATGTAGAGCACCCGGCCTCGTTGCGTCGCGAATCCCCACCACGTCACGCCTGTGCTCACGGCGAGCATCATGTCGATGAGGGTCCAGGACTTCCGACTCTTGCTCGCGCCACCCAGAATCATCTTGGCGCCTTGGTGCAACACGCCAGCGATGAGCTGCGGCGGCTCCGGCTTCGGCACCGCCATGAACTCCGCGCCTCCGATGATCTTCGGCAGGCCATCCGCCGCATGCGCGGCTTCCCATTCGGCCCACGATTTTGCGCCGACATGGAGCGCAAGGAGTTGCTGCAAGCGCACTTCGCCGTCCACGGTGCGCCGGCCCTCGGGGCACCGGGATAGGCGCGACGGGTTCTTGTTCTGCCGATCGAGGCAGCGTCCTTCGAACCAATCCCAAATGATGTCCACGCGCCGCCGATATTCCGCCGCATCGGGCGCATCCACGCGCACCCAGGCGTGGAGCGATTTGTTGCCGGAGTCGATGATGGCCGATACCGGCAGCCCGCTGGCAAGAATGGCGGCGTGTTGCTGCTCTTTAGGGATCGGCGTGCCGCCATCGTCGCGGTCGAACTCCACGAGCGCGTGCCGAAACGACGCAACGTGCTCATTCTTCGCTCCATTCTTCGCCATCGGGTTGATGCGGACGAACAGCCCGAGCGTCGTGCTAAAGCACTTCTCGATGCCGCCTCTCGCGACGACACGCGCTTTCCATTCCCCGCGAGTCATGGTGACGCCGCGCGTCGGCACGATCTCTCCCGCGTCGTCTTCGCGCGCGGGAGCGATGGCGACGAATTCCGTGGGCGCGAAGCACGCATCGAGAAGCGCGGCGAACCCGTCTGCGATGGGCACTGGCAATGCGACAGGCGGAAGCGGAGCCGCATCACGGTGAGGTTTGGGTTCGCGGCGCGGCGCGGCGCCGCCGGGCGAGGGCATTGGGCCATTGCCGACCGGTTCACGACGCGTATGCGTGAACGCTGACCGGATGGCGGTGCGCGCCTCGTTTTCGCTTAACCCGTCCAGCGTGGCTCGCGCGACGAGCTGCGTTTCGGCTTCCTCCGCGGCGATGCCAGCGTCGCGGAACTGGCACGCGGCGTCGAACAACTCGGCGTTGCGCTGCCCCGCGGCCGCGCCGCGTGCGAGGTAATCGAGCGTGCGCTGCGGCAAGAGCGGGCGGACTCCTACAGAGCGATACCGTTTCATGCAGCCGGCACAGCGGGTTTGCCCCACTTCGCATCGAGGAACTGCTTCGCCTCGTCGAAGGTAGCGAGTTCAGGCTTCGGGTGACCGAGCTTC